>DDLV01000010.1 GCA_002340325.1 Glaciecola sp. UBA2563
AATTCAGCGGCAAACCCTCTAGACGGTGTTAAATGCGTAATTTTGCTGCCGATGGTTGCCATTACGCGATGACCAAACATCGCTAATCCCAAAACAATACCAAACCCACCAAGGGGTAATATCCACCACGCCAATGGCGCATTGTCCAAGATAACACCTTCATTTGATACGACACTAACGACTGCTGCAAGGGGACCTATTGCATTAGCCACATCGTTAGAGCCATGCGCAAACGCCATACAACAGGCGGTAAGTACCATCAGTACGGCAAATACTCGTTCGATGCGCACGTGCTGTTGTTCCGGTGTCATCCTATCTATTTCGCTATCAGATGGAAGGTGCCCCTTATTCAGCCGCCGTATTATGACCGCGCCAATAACACCAACCGCAATACCGATGCCGATAGCAAGAAGATAGCCTTGCGCAGTTGGCAGCCCCAATCCGACGTGTTTCAGCCCTTTTTTAATAGTAACAAGAGACATAATGAAGCCGGCAAGGCCCATATAGATAGGTACAAATTTATTTGCGTAATGCAGAGGATGGTCGCGGTCGAAAATCAGTTTTTTTGCACTTAAGTAAATGCCTATTGCAATTAAACCCGAAATCGCAGGCGTAACAATCCAACTGCCAACAATACCGATGATTTTATTCCATTCCACAGCATCGACACTGACGCCCACAGCGGTAAAACCGACAATTGCACCAATGATTGAGTGAGTAGTACTTACTGGCCAGCCTTTGTATGAAGCGACGACTAACCAAATTCCCGCAGCCAGAAGAGATGCAATCATGCCAATCACAAGTAACTCTGGCACTTCGATAAAATAAGCACTGTCTACAATGCCTTTGCGTATGGTTGACGTGACCTCGCCACCCGCTAAATACGCACCTGCAAATTCAAACACCATAGCAATAAGAATGGCTTGTTTTAGCGTAATCGCTTTTGAGCCCACGGAAGTGCCCATTGCATTAGCAACATCATTTGCACCAATACCCCAGGCCATTATCAAGCCAAAACCGGCTGCCATTAAAATCAGAATAAAGCTATAGCTGGTGAGAATATCCATTTGTTCGACCACTTATGGCAGAGCCAGTTATTGCAAAGATAAAAACGTAGGATTAAGCAAGAGAGATGCGCGAAGGATATAGGTTTATCTAGGTAATACAATTAAACTTAAGTATAGATATTGACTACGAATTACGAAGAATCATTATCGAAACTGTCATCTAATGTTATTAGTTTAAGCGTTAATGCGCCTTGTGGAGGGATGTTGATTTTTAAAAGTGTGCTCGCGCAGGGATGCGCGAGCCCAAGCGACCAAGGATGGTGTAAAGCGTCTTTTAAAAATCAGCATACCGCAACAAGATAGCTTAGCTTAAACTAATAGCATTAGATGACAGTTTCGACCTTCGTAGCCCACCTCAATAACGATTCTAATCAATAGCTAAAAACAGAAGTCTTTTTGACAAAAAAGCCGCTAACCATTCTTTAATAACCGCTTTAAGTTTTTCTTCATTGAAATCTTTTTTCTATTTGTACCGCTATTTAGAAAAAATACATACTCACAGATGTTTTTACAACGATCGCCAATCCGCTCGAACGAGCGCACCGTCCAAAGTACATCCATCCACATGTAAATTTCTTCTGGATTTGATTTGATCTCTTCTGCGGTTTGCTCTAACAGTTTTTTATAGACGCGATCGATATCAGAATCCTGTTTATGGGCAATGATTGCTGCTTTTTCATCCTGTCTGGCGAATGCGTCTAAGGTTCCCCTCATCATACTCACAATGCGATTTCCAATATCGAGTAACCCTGCAAGCAAAAAGTCTGAATCCGGCATTCCTTTGGATTGCACGAGACGATTGATTCTTACAATATCATCACCTATTCGCTCCAGATCGTTAGCCGCTTTTGCCACTGTCATAACCAGTCTTAAGTCACTGGCAGCGGGGTTGCGAGTTGCAATAATTCGCATGCACTCTTGTTCAACTTGTTGTTCCATACCATCTATCTTGGCATCGTTAAGACTGACTCTTTCAGCTAAATTTGGAAGCTTTTCCTCAATGGCAATAAGTGTGTTGACCATCTGTTGTTCTAATAAACCGCCCATCGTCAAAACAGAGTGCTTAAGTGCTTCTAACTCCTGATTGTACTTCGCAGAAATATGCGTATTTAATTGAAATGGCCGTTTCATTGTGTGGTCCTAACCGTATCTGCCTGTGATGTAATCTTCCGTTTGCTGTTTTGCAGGAAGCGTAAATAATACGTCACTGTCAGCAAACTCAATTAAATCACCCTGGTGTAAAAATGCTGCGTAGTCAGACACGCGCGCCGCCTGCTGCATATTGTGCGTCACTATCACAATAGTGCAGGTTTTCTTTAATTGGCTAATTAATTCTTCAATATGCAAGGTTGTCAATGGATCAAGCGCCGACGTTGGTTCGTCTAACAATAGGATTTCAGGGGATAGCGCCAAGGCTCTGGCTATCATTAATCTTTGTTGTTGTCCACCTGATAATGTTAATGCTGAATCAAATAATCTGTCTCTGACTTCTTCCCAGAGCGCAGCCTGATCAAGCGCATTTTCTACCGCGTCATCAAGCACTCTTCTGGACGTTTCACCTTTAATTTTTAGACCAAAACACACGTTCTCATAAATACTCATCGGAAACGGGTTTGGTCGTTGAAACACCATGCCTACACGAGAACGCAGTGCCGCCAAATTTTCCCGTTTGTTGTAGATATTACGTTCGTCAATCCATACTTCTCCGGTAGTTTTGTGGCGACGATTAAGTTCATTCATGCGATTAAAACTCGACAATAATGTCGTCTTACCACAGCCACTTTGTCCAATCAGCGCAGTAATTTTATGCTTTGGAATTCGAATATTTATTTCATTGAGAACACGCTTACCATCAAATTCAACGCTGAGCTCCCTCACGTCTATCCCTGTTTGATTAAGAGACAATTCATCAACAGCAATTACTTCTCTTTCAAACAATTTAAACATTACAACAAACTCCTCTCGTATCGTTCTCTGAGCCTTCCTCTGAATACAATTGCTGTAATATTAAGTGCAAATACAATCAGAATTAACAGCATACAAGACGCAAACATGATACTTGCCACATTAGCATCTATTTGGCTATGAAATGCACCATTGTAAATAAATACGCCCAAGTGCATAAATTGACGCTCTAAATGTAAAAATGGAAATGTACCATCAACAGGTAAGCTAGGTGCAAACTTTACAGCACCAACCAAGATTAACGGTGCAACCTCACCTGCTGCCCGCGCTATAGCGAGGATAAGTCCTGTTAAAATTCCTGGACTCGCCATCGGAATTACTACTCGAGTTATCGTTTCTAGTTTAGTTGCGCCTAAAGCATAGCTGCCTTGCCTTTGCCCTTTCGGCACTCTAGACAAACCTTCCTCAGTCGCAACAATAACAACAGGTAAAGTCAACAAACCCATCGTCAAGCTAGCCCATAACAGACCGGGCGCACCAAATGTTGGAGACGGTAACTTTTCTGAATACAAAAGTTGGTCGATAGAGCCTCCAAGGGTGTACACAAAAAAACCTAAACCAAATACGCCGTAAACCACAGAGGGCACGGCTGCCATATTACTTACCCCAATCCGGATAAGCAGGGTTGTTTTATTTTCGGGGGCATACTCGTGTAAATAAATCGCTGCAATAATGCCAAACGGAGATACAACTATTGCCATCAGGATTACCATTAAGACTGTGCCGAAAATAGCAGGGAATACACCACCACTGGTGGCGGCTTGCTTTGGTGGCTCTGAAAGAAAGTTTATCAAGCGTTCAGAGAAAATTACTATCTTGTCAAACAACGTCACACTGTTGGGAGAGATAAGACTACTTATTTCACTTAACGGAATTATGATGTCATTTGCTTCCGCGTCTTTGATCACAATATTAAATAGCGATAAACGCTCGTTGACACCGGTAACATATGACTGCCAACGCTTGAAGTCACCTTGTAATGAACGGAATAATTGAACATTTTCGTCAACGTTTCGTTCTGTTAATCCGGCAAGCCGACGATGAATGGGCATCAGCTGATTTTCTTGAACATCTGATAGTTGCGACTGCAGCAATTCTACAGTCAACAACAGGTTATCCATCATTGTTATTGTCAAATTATCGTTTTTGTCTGAGGTTAACCTCTCAAACGTACCATAATATACCTCACCACTTTCAGTTCTAATTTCAATAACATCTTCTGTATGCACAACTTCTGCAAGTGGAAGATTGGCTGGATTATCGCTGTATTGCTGCACTAAACGCGCATTGATGTCTGCAAGTAGGGAGGATTTATCAACCGTTTCCGGTTGGTAGTATTTTTCTACTCTCTGATCAGGATAGGTGATAGTTACCAAGTGAACACTAGCAGGTAAAAAATATCTAAGCCCTTGTATACCAATAAAGAACACTAATCCCAGAAAGGCAGAAACTATTACTGTTATACATAAAAGGCTCGCTAACTCAGTTAGCGATTGCTTGACTTCAAATAAGCTACGTTTCATTGTTTAAACCATGTAGCAACTTGCTCTTAAAAAGCGCGGCAAAACTGTTTACACAAAACGTAAATAGAAAAAGAAGTGACGCGGTAAAGAACAATATATGAAAATGCACGCTTCCTCTATTTGATTCTTGCAGTTCAATTGTTAAGTTGGAAGTCAGCGAACGCAATCCATCTAATAATTCCCAGCTCGCTACAGGCGTATTACCTGTCACCATCAACACAATCATTGTTTCACCAAATGCACGCCCAAAGCCAAGCATTATGGCTGATAGTATCCCCGGCATTGCGACTATTAACACCACGCGAAACAGCGTCTGAACTTCATTGGCTCCCAGAGAGAAAGAAGCCACGATAGCGCCTTTTGGTACTTCATTTATTGCATCGTCAATTAATGAATAGATACCAGGCGTTATAGCAATTCCCAGTGCAATTGCAACCACCAGCGCACTTTTACTCAATGACACTGTGGCTATCAACTCAATCACCCAAGCTTTTTCTGTATCAATAAACAAATGTTGTAGATAAACCGCGATGTTAATCACCAAGAAAAATAACACCAAAAAAAGCGTGATTGCGACAAACAAAAAACGTCGAGGGGATTGGAAATTGTACTTTTTCATGGACCAATAACTATGTGTCACAATGCCAGCAAGAATAAATATTGGTAAGGAAACTAATGTCAATAAAATCGCGATTAAGTTTTTATCTGCCATGGGTGCTAACCAGATAGCAGCGATAAAGCCTATGACAACCGTCGGCACTGCCTCAACCATTTCAATACCTGGCTTTAACCATGACCTGACTTTTTCAGAGGCAAAATAAGCTGTAAATACAGAAGCGCCTACCGCCAATGGAACCGCCACAACGAGCGCTAGTAACGATGCTTTAATACTGCCAATAATCAGTGGAGTAATATTGTATTTCGCTTGATCGCCTGGCAATACTGTACTTGTCTGCCATATTAATTCCGGCTCTTCATATCCAATATATTGAATAGGGCTGAATAGACTCTTCCATGTGGTAACACCCACTAAATTGCCGGTTTGATACAGTCTAAGTTTTTCATGATCGTTGAACACCAAAAATTCGCCAACCGTTTGAACACTTTTATCAACTTTTGGTAGCATTTTTTTGGTAACAACTTCAAATGTACTTGGGTGTAAAATCAGTAGTTCAGAGGCACTTGTCAATACAAACAAGGCGCCTGTCTGTCGATTAAAATCAATTGAGACTGGGCTGCCAATAATAGTTTCATCATACTCGGCAACAACTTCGTATTTAAACTGCCCATTATCATTTAATACGCCGTACACTCTAAAACTTGACGCTTCGAACACTATAAAACCCCGGGCATTTGGCAAACGCACAATACCGCGCTCTGGATTATCTGGAAATGACTGCACTTTGTTACCGTTGTCGTCAAGAATAACGTAGCTTGAATTCGTCTGGATAAGCGAAAAACCGCTCAATGCCAAAGGGCGATAATTTAACGTATTTGGCATAGTTGTTAGTTCTGGTGCTGCAGTTGAGTTTAGTGTTTTTTGAACTATATAAAGCGTTGTGTTTGGTGTAACTGCCGATACGTGAACCTTTTTTCCAGTTAATTCTACTGACCAGATATTTTCCTTTGTGGACACATCGATTTCTTCAGGCAGAAAAAAAGAACCAAAGAGTTGAAGCTCAAAAGACTGCGTCCCCGTTTGTATTCTATAAAACTCGATAAGCCCTTTGTCGTCAAATGAAGCAATCACAACACTGTCGTTCATAGTTTTAACCGACAGCCACTGTTTATCACAAGCTACTGGGATTGCATCTGTGTCTGCCATATTTTGCAGCGTAATTCGTTTAAGTTTGCAGTCTTTGATACCAACTGTCGACAACTTTCCCGAGACTATTGTCGTCCCCAAATACGTCTCATAATCTAGTTTTTCAAAGCTGTTGACGTACGTAATTTTCGGAGAATAAAACAGAGGGAGAGAATTCGATAGTAAGTGCGTAATGAGCACAACAAAAGTGACCAAAACGAATAGACCAAAAAAGGTAAATATCTTGGCGGCAACATTATTGAGAATGAATCGATATCGGTTATTTTTGTGGGCGCTCATAGGGTTAGCTCATCAATTAGCGCAATTTTTTTAATAATAATTCATAAAGTTGCAATGTTTCTGCGATAATAACACACACTATCTCGAACAGAACAAGTTTAAGGGTGAAAAATGCAGTCGATGGTGCTTACCGTCATTGGAAAAGACAAAGTAGGACTGATAAATCAAATCTCTGCAATTGTTGAGGACTGCGGTGGTAATTGGCTGAAAAGTAGCTTTTGTCATTTGGCAGGCCAGTTTGCTGGATTTGTTGAAGTACAGCTTTCAGCTGAGAACTGTGAAAAGCTAGTGTTGACGTGCAGCGAATTGGAAAACTTACAAATTACGCTAGCACCATCCGTTTATTCCGGTGATAGTCTCAGCGACATTAACCTAGAAAAATCGATATCGTTGACCGTTACTGGTAATGATAGAACCGGTATCGTCAGTCAAATTACGTCAACGCTAAAACGGTTCAACGTCAACATACAAGAAATGCAAACACAGTGCGTGAGCGCGCCGAACTGGGGCAGTCTTATTTTTACCGCAAATATTCTCATTTCTTGCAAATCTGATATCGACGCTACTGACCTGAAAAATGCGATTGAATTGCTTGCCGATGATTTAATGGTTGAGATAGAGCTAGGAGAGACATGAGCACATTATATTTTCCCAAAGAACTAAGTTGGCTTGCATTTAACCAACGCGTATTACAGGAAGCCGCAGATCCGAATACGCCAGCCATTGAACGTTTGCGATTTCTTGGAATTTACAGCAATAATCTGGATGAATTCTATCGCGTTAGAGTAGCAGACGTGAAAAGGCAAATTGCCATATACGAAGATACTGATCAGGCGCAGTATGAACACTTCACCTCACTTTTGACTGAAATACAGCGCAAAGTGAGCGGATTATCTAAACAATTTGATTCTGTACATCGAAGGGTGCAAGCCAATTTACGACGCTATAATATTCATATTCTGGGGCGAGATAAGTTATCTGAGCAACAGATAACTTGGGTAAAAGACCATTTTAGAAAAAAAATCTTAATGCATGTCGCTCCAATTCTGCTCGATAGTAAAGTTGATCTGCTACAGCGAATAAACGACAGTTCAGTGTATTTGGACGTCGCGTTACACAGGGCGAAAAAAACAAAATATGCGATAGTCGAGTTACCCACGAGTACGGTTGGTCGTTTTTATGTGTTGCCACCAGAAAAATCGAAGGTAAAAAAAGAAATTGTTCTGCTGGATGATATTATAAAGCTATGCGTATCTGAGTTGTTTAAAGGCTTTGTAAAGTTCGACCGCGCTGAAGCCTATTCTTTTAAAATTACCCGCGACTCAGAGTATTCTATCAACGACGAGATTGACGAAAGTTACGTTGATAAGATGTCAGAAGGCATGAAGCAACGCTTGATTGCCGAACCCGTTCGTATTATTCATGATTTAGATATGCCCAAAGAAATGGTGAAAGACTTGCGAAAACGACTCAAGATTTCATCGGAGGAGACCGTGCAAGCAGCTGGACATTATCGCAACTTCAAAGACTTTATTGGTTTCCCCAATCCGGGGCGCAGTTATCTTGAGCATACTAAGTTGCGCAATATCCGAAACCAGACTTTCGTCACTCATGATACTGTGTTCGAAGCGATTCAGCACAAGGATATTTTACTGTATTACCCGTACCATGATTTTACACATTTTACAGAATTCGTAAGACAAGCGGCGTTTGATCCACAAGTACGCCATATCCGACTGAATATTTATCGCGTCGCATCAAATTCTCGTATCATATCGTCATTGGTGGACGCTGTGGATAACGGAAAAAAAGTAACGGTTGTTGTCGAATTGCGCGCTCGATTTGACGAGGAAAACAATATTGCCTGGTCAAAGAGCATGACTGATTCAGGGATCAAAGTTGTGCTCGGTAACCCAAATGTAAAGATACACAGCAAACTCTGTATCGTGACACGCGAAGAAAAAGGAGAGTTTCGCCACTATGCGCATTTTGGCACCGGCAACTTCAATGAAAAAACGGCCAAGATTTACACGGATTTATCATTATTTACGTGCGATCCGGACCTTACAGAGGAAGGTATCGCTGTTTTTGACATGATTCAAAATCCTTATAAAAAGGTCAGATTCAATCATCTGCAAGTATCTCCTGTTAATGCCAGAAGCAAAATACAGTCTCTCATCAGGCAGGAAATTCAGCGCTGTACCGAAGGACACTTTGCACAAATTACGTTAAAAATAAATAATCTGGTTGATAAAGAGTTAATTGACGATTTGTATCGCGCTTCTCAATCAGGGGTCAAGATACGAGCTATTATCCGCGGAATGTGCAGCCTCATACCCGGGGTCAAAGGATTGAGTGAAAACATCAAGGTAGTAAGTATCGTCGATCGATATCTTGAGCATCCCAGAATAATGATTTTTGAAAACGGTGGTAATAAAAAATATTATATCTCGTCTGCGGATTGGATGACGAGAAACATGGATTATCGAATAGAAGTAGGATGCCCCGTAAGAGATCCTGAGGCACAGAAGATTATTGATGACATGTTGGAGTTACAATTTCAAGATACATTAAAAGCAAGAGTCATTGACCAGCTTCAAGTAAATGAATATGTTAAACGTGGGAACCGAAAGAAACTTAGGTCGCAAATAGCCATTCATTCTTATCTTTCAAAAATAGAGAAAACCTATTGACCCAAGAAACCGCGATTTACAAAGTTTTTGCTGATAATGATAGTCAGCAGTATGAGCATTTTGCAGCGCTTGATATTGGTTCTAATAGCTTCCACCTTGTTGTTACTCGAATTGTCGAAGGCGCATTACAAGTAGTTACGAAAGTAAAGCACAAAGTCAAGCTTGCCGAAGGCTTGGACGCAAACAACTATCTCTCAAAGGAATATATAGAAAAGGGTGTTGAAACATTGGCGACAATGACGCCTGTTTTACAGGGTTTGCCACACAGGAAAGTGAGAGTCGTTGCTACCTATACGCTCAGGCGAGCGAAAAATTCACGTGAATTCCTACGCGCCGCAAGAAAGGTATTTCCTTATCCCATTGAGATCATATCTGGTGCTGAAGAAGCACGCTTAATCTATGTCGGGATCCACAATGGTGTCAGCCATTCACAAGACCGCTTAGTGTTTGACATTGGCGGGGGTTCAACAGAATTCGCGGTCGGCAATGATGTCAATCCGATCGTTTGCAAAAGCGTAAACATGGGCTGTGTTAGCTATCAAAAACGTTTTTTTGCAGATGGAAACATCAGCTACAAAGCTTGTGAAGCTGCAATTAATGAAGCTAGGCGACAATTAGAACTCGCTGGCCGTAGAATAAATGATGCACAATGGCAACACGTGTACGCAAGTTCAGGCACAGCAAAGGCAATTGCAAGAGTCATTCACCCGACAGAAGCGCCAGAACCCGTTACAGCTGTGACCAAGCACGAGCTTCAATGGCTGTTGGCACAGTGCGTCGAACAAGGTAGTGCAGAGGCATTGAATTTTGCTGGGCTCACTGACGAAAGAAAACCGGTATTTGCTGCCGGTATATGCATAATGATGGCAATTTTTCAGTCTCTTTCTGTAGACCAGTTTGTTTATTCGCAATATGCATTGCGAGAGGGTGTACTGGCGGAGTTGATGCCAGCAAAAGCAAATCAAAATGTGTGTCTTAACACCGCACAAAGCATGGTAAAACGTTACCATGTCGATACTCAATATGCGCATCAGGTTTTACAAAGTTGTATGCATATATATAACGCCGTGAAACACACTTGGAAAATTGAGCAACCTGCTCTTCGATTTGTGTTGGGGTGGGCTAGCTTGTTGCATGAAGTTGGATTACACATCAACGCAAAGGGAATTCAAAAGCACTCATCCTATATTCTTCAACACGCAGACATGCCTGGTTTTAATCAAGAGCAACAGCTCATCATTGCAACACTAGTCAGATTTCATCGCAAACGAATTAGAACAGAAGAGTTACCTGAGTTTGTAAACTACTCGTCTGAAGACGTCGAAAAACTCATAACAATTCTTAGGCTTGCAATGGTACTGAACGTAAATCGCAAAGCGTCAACGGTCATCTCACAAATTGATATCGATGAAAAGAGTGAAAAAAAACAAAAACTAACGCTAAAAATTAACCGGCGAGAGTTTGTTAATAATCCATTGTTAGATGTCGATCTTGAAACGGAAAGAGCATATCTGAAAGCGCTGGGGATACAGATATACCCTACCTTTATCGACTCCTGATGTTGGCTAACACGTGCACAAAAACGAGCGTCAGTGCAACACGCATAGCCATTGTCTATTCACTGCGCCCAGCAGAGTGTATTCTATCGGGTGCTGAGCGCAGACTAATTACAACTCGAGTTAAGTTGCAGACGCGTCGTAAATCGCTTGAATAGTTGTATCAAGCATACCATTAAAGTCTTCTGTTGATTGCTGTGCACTCAATCCTTCAGTTAACGCTCTTGAGAATGAAGCAATCATACCATTGTTTTGAGATAGCCTCTCATTTGCAACTTCTCTACTATAACCACCTGATAGCGCTACCACTTTCACAACATTCTTGTGTGCAATACAAGGCGCGTAGAAATTGGCCTCTTCGGGTATTGTAAGTTTTAACATAACGGGTAAGTCTGCATCCAAAGCATCTAATTGCGCCATAATTTCATCGCGCAGCATGCTTTCTGCTTCCGCTTTAGTCGTGCTATTGATATCGACTTCAGGTTCAATGATAGGCACAAGTCCTGCCGCCAAAATCTGCTTACCAATTTCAAACTGTTGTTCAACAACAGCCTTAATGCCTTGCGCGTCAGCTGCCTTAATAACCGAACGCATCTTGGTGCCAAATACATTTTGTGCAGATGCCTTTGCTAGCAATGCATCTAAATCTGGAATTGGCTTCATTAGCTGAACACTGTTACTTTCATCCGCGAGACCCTTATCAACCTTTAGAAAAGGTACAACACTCTTATCTTCCCATAGAAAAACGGCGCTGTTTTTACCCTCTATCTCACGATCTAGTGTGTTTTCGAATAATATTGCACCCAGGACTCGGTCGCCGCTAAACGAAGGGCTGGTAATAATTCGTGTCCGCATGGCGTGCACCATGTCAAACATTTCTTCATCATTGCTATACTCCGATTCTTCGACGCCATACAGCTTTAACGCTTTCGGCGTACTTCCACCGCTTTGATCTAGCGCTGCAATGAATCCTGTTTCCTTCTCGACCTTAGCTAACATTGCCTGCTGAGCTTGGGTAGTGCTTACTGACATTTTGAAA
>DDLV01000012.1 GCA_002340325.1 Glaciecola sp. UBA2563
ATGAAAGATAAACAGCCCCTAACATCAATTCAACACTGAGTGTGTAAACAGTACTCGCTTTGCTTCTTCTTGAACATCTTCTCGCTGCCTAAATTCCCAAAGCTTTTTGCGTGCTGCTCTCGCGCTCGCTTCATGGTCAATAATGGGTTCTGGATAATCACGCCCGATCGAAAAGTCTAGTGACATCGCATCAATCGGCGGCACTCGCCAAGGCTCGTGAATATACTCGTTGGGAAGTTGCGCTAGAGCAGGCAACCATTTTCTGATAAATACACCTTCTGGATCTTTTTCTTTTGATTGTTTTACTGGATTATACAAACGAATTGTATTTGTGCCTGTAATTCCCGCTTGCATCTGGAACTGAGGATAGTGTATCCCTGGTTCATAATCTAAAAATTGTTTCCCAAGATAGACGACGCCCAACTTCCAATCAACGTCCAAGTGATGCGTTAAGAAACTTACTAACATTGCTCTCATTCGAAAGTTCAAATAGCCAGTCGCGATGACTGCCTTCATACTAGCATCAATTAGCGGAAAGCCGGTTTCACCTTGCATCCATGCGCGAAGGCGTTCACTCGCATCTGGCTCTTTACAATATTGATATGCTTTGTAAGCACTATTTACCGGGCTAAATTCAATTGTTGATTCACTTTCAAATTTTTGAATAAAGTGGCAGCGCCACGAAAGTCTTGCCTGAAATGCTGAAATCGATCGACGCCAACCGTCTACATCTGAATATTGACGACTATATTGCCATACTTGTCGAATGCTCAAATTTCCCCACGCCAGATATGGTGATAGCCTGGAACAAGCTGTACGAGAAATCGTGGGATTAGCAATATTGCCAAAGTAAGCTTTTCCCCGTCCTGCATAAAAGTGTTTCATGGTATGCCATGCCCTTGATTCACCTCCTTTTTGAAAGGTATCGCTTGGTTTTGTCCAATCGAGTGGCCAATCGAACCGATTAATTTCAACGTCTTCAGCGGTGCAAAATGTCACATTCTCAAGAATTGGATCCTGAACGTCTTTCATGACCAACTCGTTCCAATGCGTTCGCCAATGCACGCGATTTTGCAATCCACGCACTACCGCACCATACGGCGATTCCTGCCAATCAACCTTAGTGTTTTGACATAGTTTTTTGATTGATTTATCGCGTTTAAATGTGTGGGATAAACCAATTTCTTGATGACTGAATAATCCATGCATACCGCTTTCAACAAGCGATTTAATGATTGATATTGCATCGCCATGCAACACCTGAACTTGCGCGTTATACACATGTAATTGGTCATTCAGATCTTGAATACTCTGATAGATAAATCGCCAGTGACGTTCATCCATATGTGGGTCATCAAGCATTATTGGTTCTACGATGTAAAAGAGCAGTACAGGAAGGCCACTATCGCACGCCGTTTTCAATGGCAGATGATCGCGAATCCTAAGATCGCGTTTTAACCAAACACCCACAAAACTCATATTATTTGCCCTCTCTAAATTTACATCTAAAGATGTTAAATGCTCTTCGCTGAAGCGAGAAAGCGTCTGAGCGGAGGCATGTTTGCATGTAAAAGCTTGCGAGCACAAGGATGTGCGAGCTCGAGCGAACAGGGATGTTGCAAAGCGTCTTTTACATGTAAATATGTCCGCAGCCAGCTTCATCGCTTCAGCGAATAGCATTTACCAGTTGCAAGACACTACGGTATTAGAATATCAAAGCGCACTTAATTTGGTGCTAAGTTATTTTGGTAAATAAATTTACATCAATTACAGCGTATAGTTATTTTTACTCATCAAGTCTAATTTCCGCGCATTAATTACCTACTAAAAAAATCAGAAGGGTACATTTTTTTTGTTTGATATATCCCTGGTGAATCTGTTTGTAGACAAGTCATGTACAAATGTAAATTTCACTTTATTTGAACGTGCTATGACAACAACCATTGTTTGGTTTAGACAGGACCTACGAATCGATGATAACCCCGCACTGTATGCTGCAGCGAGGGAAGGGGATATCTTGCCAGTCTACATTTATGACACCACACTGGAAAAGCAACATGAGCCGGGTGGGGCATCGAAATGGTGGTTACATCACGCACTAGCAGATCTCTCTTCACAATTAGATAATAGGCTTTTCGTCACCGCAGGAAATCCATTCGACATATTGAAAAACTTGTGTGAGGAAAATAATGCTTCGCACGTAGTATGGAATCGCATGTATGAGCATTGGGCGATACAACGCGACAGTAATATTAAACAAGCATTAACTGAAAACGGTATTCGCGTTAAAAGCTTTAACGGTTCATTATTGTGGGAACCGATGGATATTCTCAAAAAAGACGGAACACCCTACAAAGTATATACACCGTATTATCGCAAAGGGTGCTTGAATGCTGAGCATCCAAGACTGCCTCTGGCTTCGCCGAGCCTTAATATACTTCCAAATATTAAATTCGATGCTATCACCCAAATAAACTCACTAAAGCTATTACCTACAATTCCATGGGACACTGAAATCAATAGGCAGTGGCGTCCCACAAGCACAAGCGCAAAAGATGTATTGAGCCATTTTATTAATAACGCGATAGAAAGCTACAGTGATAAGAGAAACCTGCCATCGGTAAAAGGAACAAGTCGGCTATCTCCGTTTCTGCATTTTGGGCAGATATCTCCAAATCAAATTTGGTATGCGGTGCACGACGCGTTTGACGGAGATGTATCAAGTAAAGGCGTCGATACCTATTTAAGCGAAATTGCATGGCGCGAGTTTTCTTATTATCTGCTATTTCATTTTGATGACCTTGGCGTGAAGAACTTCAATCCTAAGTTTGATGCGTTTCCGTGGCGCGAATCACAAGCTGAATTAACAGCATGGCAAAAAGGACAAACCGGCATTCCTATTGTCGACGCTGGCATGCGAGAACTTTATCAGACAGGTTATATGCACAATCGCGTGCGAATGATTGTTGGGTCTTTCCTTGTAAAGAATCTGCTGATTGATTGGCGACTAGGTGAAAGATGGTTTTGGGATTGTTTATTGGATGCTGATTCTGCGAGTAATGCGGCAAGTTGGCAATGGGTAGCAGGCTCTGGCGCTGATGCGTCGCCGTATTTCAGAATTTTTAATCCGATCCTTCAAGGCGAAAAATTCGATAAGCATGGCACTTATGTTCGTAAATACTGTCCTGAACTGGCCCAAATTCCGGATAAATACATTCATAAGCCATGGGAAATGCCCAACTTGCTATTGAATGAATGCGGCGTAAAACTTGGAAAAGACTATCCAGAACCCATCGTCGATTTAAAACGATCTCGGCAGCGCGCGCTTGATGCATTTGCAACGTTAAAAGAGACGGCATGATGAGCAAAATATGCGTGATTTTAGGGGATCAGCTGTCTTTGAATATGGCATCGCTGGCACGCATCAATAAACAAGACGATATTGTCTTGATGGCGGAAGTCTATTCTGAGGCGACCTATGTCAAACATCATAAAAAGAAAATTGCGTTTGTATTTTCAGCTATGCGCCATTTCAAAATTGAACTGGAAAACGCTGGGTATACGGTTGCCTTTACGAAGTATGATGATAAAGATAATAAGCAAAGTATTCTTGAACAACTTCACCATACGATAAAAACAATGCATCCAGCTGTCTCTGAAGCAGTTATCGCACATCCTGGAGAATACCGTCTATGGGAAGAAGTCAACAGCTGGCAAGATAAACTAAACATCCAAGTAACCATTACTGAAGACAACCGTTTCATCGCAAACAAATCAGCGTTTGCAAGCTGGGCTGAAGGGCGAAAACAACTGCGCATGGAGTACTTTTATCGTGAGATGCGCAAAAAAACCATGGTATTAATGGAAGATAACAAGCCGGTAGGAGATAAATGGAATTTTGATAGCGATAATAGAAAAAAACTACCGAAAAACCATAAAACGCTTCCTCCCGATATGTTTACTCCCGATGACATCACCAAAGAAGTGCTTTCCCTCGTGAACCAAACCTTTACGGAGCATTTTGGTAAGCTAGAAGATTTTCACTATGCCGTCACAACAGAGCAAGCGAAACAAGTGTTGGCTTCTTTTATTTCCGAGCGACTACCGTTGTTTGGTGATTATCAAGACGCTATGGCACAAGATGAACCTTGGCTGTATCACTCGCATATCGGCTTGTATCTCAACACTGGCTTGTTAGATCCCCTCGACGTTATTAAGCAGGCAGAGCACGCATATTATTCTGGTAAGGCACCACTTAATTGCGTTGAAGGGTTCATAAGGCAGATCTTAGGCTGGCGTGAATATGTGCGCGGTTTTTATTGGTATCTAATGCCTGATTATGTAACCGAAAACTATTTCAATGCGACGCGGAAGCTACCGGAATTTTTTTGGACTGCAGATACAAAAATGAACTGCCTTCAACAATGTATCAGCGAAACGAGAGACAATGCATACGCACATCACATTCAGCGGTTAATGGTGCTTGGTAACTTTAGTTTACTCACCGGACTCGATCCTAAATGGGTAAATGAGTGGTATTTAATTGTTTATGCCGATGCATATGAGTGGGTCGAGCTACCCAACGTTAGCGGTATGGTGCTGTATGCTGATGGTGGAAAACTCGCGAGTAAGCCATACGCTGCAAGTGGCGCCTACATCAATAAAATGTCGAATTACTGTCAACACTGCGACTATAAAGTGAAAGAGAAAACAGGAGAACACGCCTGCCCATTTAACTATCTTTACTGGCATTTTCTCATCCGGCATAAAGAGACGTTATCAAAAAACCCAAGAATGGCGATGATATATCGCACCTTAAGCAAAATGAATTCAGACCAAGTTGAGACGATGCGACGCGACGCAGATGTGTTTTTGTTAAAACTTGAGAACAATGAAAAAGTCTGAACTCCCGAGCAAAATCTGCCTAGTGTGCGGTCTACCTTTTAGCTGGCGCAAGAAATGGGAGAAAAACTGGGAAGACGTTAAGTATTGCTCAGAAAGATGCAGAAGACAGAAAGGAACGCTGAATAAGGCTGGCAAATGAAACATCTCACTAACCCAACCGGCAGTTCTATGCGTTTTTCGCGTTATTGTAAGGTTTATGTTACGAGTCGGTTAAAAAAGTAAGTGTAAAACGGATGGTTACGCAAGATTATTTCATATATGCTCAATTGGTCTTACATTTTTCCTTTATTTTCCTATGAATCATGCGTTACGTTCGCTACCCATTTTCGATTTCTCCAATCTGCAAGACAGTACATCTATGCTTAGATGGCTTCATCCAGACCCTTTAGATAAGATTATCGAAGACATTCACACGCACTTTGCAGAATTTCCACTACCATGTCAGCTTTCGTCTTTTAACGTCCATGGTTTCCCCGATTGGCTGACGTTACTTACACCAGAGATTGATGAAGCTTATGCAGAATTTCAATCAAAGGTCGGCCTTGCATTTGAGTTCAAAGCCAATGTGACCCTAAGAGACAATTCACATTTTTGCATTTATGGGGTGTATACATGGATCGGATGCAACATACTCGAAACAGAAGATGTGATTGACAAAACCTGGTTAGATGAAACAGCTAGGTTATCACATTATGGTATAGACGGTTTTTTGAGTAACAGACTGCATGCATTTAGTCATTAGATATTAAAACTTTTTTCACTATTAATTACGTCAACAGGTTTATTCCTTTCTTTTTAATAGAGTAATCAAGCTCGAAGTATCAAAACGGCCGCCGCCATTGGCACTCACCTGTCTGTAATATGATTCTACTAGCTTGGTAACGGGTAGGATGCTCTTGTTATTTTCTGCTTCTTCTAATACTATGCCTAAGTCTTTTATCATCCAATCGACGGCAAAGCCAAAATTAAATTCATCAGCTATCATTGTTTTTGCCCTATTATCCATCTGCCATGATTGCGCTGCGCCCTTGCCGATAACGTCTATAACCTTATCCGTATCTAGTTTGGCGTTATGAGCAAAGTTCATCGCTTCTGATAAGCCCTGTAACAAGCCGGTAATGCAAATTTGATTCACCATTTTAGTCAACTGTCCACTGCCTGTTGCTCCCATCAATTGATGTTTTAATGCATAGCAATTCAATACCGATTGAGATTTTTCATAAATATTATGCTCACCGCCTATCATTATTGTGAGCTTACCATTTTGTGCGCCTACTTCTCCGCCTGAAACCGGTGCATCCAGAAAGTGTACGCGATGTTTGGCACATTCGTTTGCAAGCTCTCTGGCGAGATTTGCAGAGGTTGTCGTATGATCTATAAGAATAGCATTCTGTTTTAGCGAATTAAGAATACCTTCATCACCATATACAACCGAACGAACATCATCATCATTGCCAACGCAAACACATACTATATCAGCATCCTTGGAGGCTTCAGATGGCGTACTGGCTACAATGCCGTCGTATTTTTTAGCCCAGTTATCTGCTTTTGTTTGTGTGCGATTGTAAACAGTAACGTCTTTAAATGTGTCCGTGAGGTGTCCGGCCATGGGAAACCCCATAGCGCCAAGCCCGATAAATGCTACCTTCATATGAATTCTCAAGTAACTAAGTTGATGGTAAGTCTAATATACTGCTAATGCCTCTTCCAATAAGTTTACATAAGTGAAGATAGCTATTGGCAAAATTGACTTGTTAATCTTTATTGAGCCTTTTTTCAATAAACGAATGGATGTCTGGAGGTTGGAGACATTTGACATTGCCATTCGTCAAACTCGATATTATCGCGAGTGTTTTTTTGGTTGTATTTGTACAATCAACAACATGACCTTTCTCGGCAACTTGCTCTAAATACTCAATGGAATACGCTGGCGGCTCAGTCAATGACCGCAAATAGTTATTTCGTCGATTTCGAGTGAAATCACTTTCAACGTCGGCGTCACGTTGCATATTGTATTCGTCAATCTGTTTGAGAATCCCTTGAGTTAGGCGCCCGCGGCGCCCTGATTCATTACGCGTAACCATTTCATCGATTGAAATACCTGAGTTTTGCTGAGAAGTCTGTTGTTGTTCGCTTTCTGTAACATTTTCAGGCTTAACAACTATTATGTCATCCGTATCGTTCTCGAGAGCTTGGTGAGGTGGTTGTGTTTTTTGCGAATCGCTTTCTTCACTGTGGGGCAAAGCTTTTGATTCTGGTAACGCCGGCTTTTTTGCTAAAGGAATGAAATATGTCTTAATTGGACGAATATTATTTGCAGGCGTCGCGTTTTTATCAGCCATTAGGTAAAGCATCAATATAACAAGTGAGTGAAGCAATAAAGAGAAAAAAACAAATAATAAGAGTCTTGATTTCACCTTTAATCTGCACGCGACGTAAATACAACACGCGTCAATGCTCCTATTATCTAACGTCACCCTTATAGATTAACGCGAATCTGGAAAGTTCCATCTAGTATTCATGTGCGGGCCTTTTTTGAAACTAAGAAATATGCAACTGCCAATGCCAGTATGATCAACGCAATGCCGATTAAAAACTCCTGCTCGATAGTTGTGAAGTCGAGTACGATGACTTTACGCGCTATTGCCATTAACGCAGTCGCCACCACTAAGCGAATGTGGATAACGTCATCTCTTAGGTAAAGTGCAATATTCACAAATATTTCAATCGCAATGAGTACCGCTAGGAAAGATGCGAAAACGGCAAATATGTCGTTTAAATCCAACAAATATTTTGGGGCTTGGTTAAGTTTTTCATAGACGACTAAAAACACATCCGCCACACAGAATACTATCACTACCGTCATCATAATGGCCAATAATCGCACCAAGCCCCTTATACCATTGCTTAACTTGCAAATGAGCCAATCGCCCTCTACTGATAGATGATTCTCTTTTGAGTCCATGATGCTGCCTTAGTACACTTTTATTTTGACACCATAAATAATAGAGTTTGGATGTCTTTTTTTATTGCGTTGAATCAATATTTACATCGGAATAAATTTAGCAATGCATGTTTATTTCGATGCAATTATTCGGAAATTTCGTATATAAGGGGATTGGCGCCGTGTCTGCTGCATCAACTTCGAGGAGTTCACTATCAGCACTTACAAATTACCACTTGTAAATCCAATACTTTTCGCTGGCGCCATTATCCTACTCGTAAGCTTTGCGATTAGAGCGTCTTTCGGCCTATTTCAAATTCCCATAGCAACCGAGTTTAATTGGTTACGAGGTGAATTTTCCCTAGCTATCGCTATTCAAAATTTGTTTTGGGGGATAGGGCAGCCAATCTTTGGTGCGTTAGCTGAAAAATTCGGGGATCGCAAGGCGATTGTACTTGGTATCTTTTGCTATGCCGTTGGCCTTGTTTTATCCGCATTTGCCATAACTCCTGGGCAGCATCAAGTACTTGAAATGTTGGTTGGTTTTGGTATCGCCGGTACTGGATTTGGGGTGATATTGGCAATTGTCGGTCGCGCCTCTAGCGATAAGAATCGGTCATTGGCTTTGGGTATCACTACTGCAGCAGGCTCAGTTGGGCAGATTATTGGTCCGCCTCTTGCCGCTGCGTTACTTGCCGTTGTCACTTGGCAAATGACGTTTATCACATTTGCTATTTTCATCTTACTCACATTATTTGCAGTTTCTTTTCTTACGTTACCGAGCCAATCAGAAGCAGCAAGCGACGCATCATTCAATAACAAAAGTGCTAATGAGCCAATCTTTCCGGTAATCAAAAGAGCCATAAAAGATCCGACATTTATATTCCTGTTTATTGGTTTTTTTTCATGTGGGTACCAACTGGCCTTTATCACTGCGCATTTTCCCGCATTGATCATTGAAATGTGCAGCGCTATCTCTCCAAGTAGCTTAATCCAAAACCTCGGCGTTTCGAGTATGTCTGGACTGGGTGCGCTTGCTATCGCAGTAATCGGTGCTTTTAATATTTTCGGCACCATTTTAGCTGGATGGCTGGGTAATCATTTTTCACGAAAATACCTGCTGGCCATTATCTATTTAATGCGCACACTGATTTCTGTATTCTTTATTATGAACCCAATAACACCAGAATCTGTTGTGTTGTTTTCTGCCATTATGGGGGCGCTTTGGTTGGCCACAGTGCCACTCACTGCTGGTCTTGTCGGTCAAATTTACGGCTTAAAATATATGGGCACACTCTATGGCATTGTATTCTTTTCGCACCAACTGGGCGGTTTTTTAGGCGTTTGGTTAGGCGGAGCCCTTTATGACTATTATGGGGATTACATAATGGTGTGGTGGATAGGCATAGCCGTCGGTGTAATTTCGGCCGCCATTCACCTTCCGGTTAATGAAACACCCTATAATGAAAGAAGCTTTGCGCCGACAAATGCATCATAATTACTAAAGTGTCATTACGGAGAGGATTGGTGAGAAAGGTCATCATAACAGGGCTTAATGGTACGCTGGCGCCTAAACTTGCCCATGTTTTGAGTCAGCAAAAAATAGACGTTGTTGCATGGAATAGGGTGGAAGTTAATCCCGAAGATGCCGAAGCCAGCCGAAAATTTGTTGAAGCAGTGCAACCAGATGCCATTTGCCACTTAGCTACTGGCTCGGCTAATTGGTGTAAAATTTTGGCAGGGATTTCAGCATCCAATGAAATTCGGTTTTTGTTTACTAGCACGGCTATGGTTTTTAACCATGAACCAAATGGTCCACACCGCGCTGGTGACGAAACGACAGGGCGAGATGACTACGGCAAAAACAAAATAGAAAGCGAAGAATTGATTCTTAAGCATAACCCCAGCGCTGTCATTGCGCGGATTGGTTGGCAAATTGACTGGGATGCTTCGGGTAACAACATGTTCAACCATTTGAAAAATATGATAACGCAAGACGGCGTAATTTCAGCGAGTGAGATATGGTATCCGGCGACATCAATGATGAGTGACACCAGTGCTGTTCTTGTAAATTTGCTAAAAGGTAGCGCCGCTGGCATCTATCACATTGATAGCAATCGACATGACAAACTGAGCTTTGTTGATATTTGTGAGCGAATATCAAAGTTACACAACCTATACTGGCACATAAAGTCAAACCGCGATTATCATCATGACCAGAGATTACTCGATGATAGAATCGATATTCCTGATATTTCAACGCGTTTACAGCGTTCGGTATAAAATCTTACGTTATTGAAAAGTTTATTAAATTTTGATGAAAATCACATTTGTGACGTCTGTTTTCTGGTATCTTCTGAGGAGAATTAAATATCCGGAAGTTCATGGATGAAAACAATAGACTTAACAGTTTTGTATCAAGACAAATTAGTTAACGTGGGATCCGCGTGCGACTTGTTAAATGATGCAGATAACCTTATTTTAGGCATGGGTGTCGCTATGCCTCCTGCGCTAATTCGAGGGACTGCAACGTTATTAAAGGGTAACCCAAAGAAGCGTCTTAACCTCTATTACATGCATGGCTCAGAAACCCTTGCTGAGCATTTACTCACGCCAGAATTTGCTCGCCAGTTAAGTGCCAGACCCGCGTTTATGAGCAGTCACGATAGAGCCGCCATCCAACGTATGGGGCAGGATAATATTATAGAGTTCATGCCAGCAACTTTTCATCAAGTTGGTCGACTGTTTACCGAACAAATCCGTCCGGATGTATTTATGACAACCGTATCCCCTATGGACAAACACGGATACTTCAGCCTCGGTACAAATGCTGATTATGGCGCAAGTGTTATCCGTAAAGCGAAATATGTGATAGTCGAGGTAAACGAAAATATGCCCCGAACCTTTGGCGAATGTTCAGTGCACATATCCGAAATAGATAAAATCATAGAAAATCACCGACCGTTAACTGAAGTATTGAGTAAACCCGCCACTGTCATTGATAAGGAGATTGCTTCGAGCATTGTTGAGTACATTAATGATGGCGATACCTTACAACTTGGCATCGGCAATGTCCCCAACTCAGTATTAGACTCGTTGCGACATCACAAAAACTTAGGCTTACATTCTGAACTGTTTAGCAGTGCTATGGTGGAATTGATTGAAAGCGGTGTTATCAATGGTCGTTTCAAATCTTGGATGCAGCATAAACATGTTTTTACGCTCGCTTTAGGCGATAAAGCAATGTATGAATTTATGGATGACAACCCCTCCATCGTAGGATATCCCGCGTCCTGGGTAAATAATCCAAACATTATCCGAAAAAACCGCAACATGGTCTCTGTAAATGCTGCAATTGAAATAGATCTAAGTGGTCAAATCAACGCTGAAGAAATGGCAGGACATCCATTTTCTGGCACGGGCGGCCAGTTAGATTTTGTCAGAGGTGCCTATGCATCACAAGGTGGACGTTCTTTTATTGCGCTGCATTCAACGGCTAAAAGCGGGCAGGTCAGCAGGATTGTACCAAGACTTCAAGGCACAGCGGTCACTGACACACGCATGGATACGCATTTTGTGGTGACAGAGTATGGCTGTGTTAATCTTAAAGGCCTTTCATTGCAACAGCGTGCAGAGGCAATAATCAATCTCGCGCATCCCAAATTCAGAGAAGATTTATCCAGAGAAGCTAAAGCGCTTGGCTCAATATAAGCGCTGTGCGTAGATCCCAAAGTATGAGTAGATGATCTTAAACCAATTGTAAAAAGCAAAACCAGTCTAATAAATAAGTTCCGAGCAATTGGATTTTTTTGTCCCGGTTTTAGCAAGCCATTCGTTGAGAGAGTGTATTGGAAACATTAATTCATAAACTCAGGAATACGCATCATGCAAAAATCATTAGTTATTTTCACAATATTTATATTACTTCTCACTAGCAACGTTTCATTGGCTGAATCGGCTGCCACCCCTTCAGTCTCGCCATATCAATCATCCAAACTCGAGCAATTATCTTGGCTAACGGGCAGCTGGCATGGAGAGGCCATGGGCGGTGTTTTTAAAGAGACTTGGCACGCCCCTAACGCAAACTCAATGATGGGCATGTTTAAGCTAGCCAAAGACGGTGAAGTGCTTTTTTACGAGTTCTTGACCATTGTGGAGACTGAAGATGAGGTTGTGTTAAGGCTTAAACACTTCGATCAAAATTTAGTTGGCTGGGAAGAAAAAGATAAATCAATCGAATTTAAGTTACTAAGTATCAATAAAGATGAAGCAATATTTGATGGAATTGAATTTAAACGGTTGGGACAAGAGGCAATGCAAATAACGGTAGCCATTTCGCAAGGCGAAGAAGTCCACAACGTTGAGTTTCTTTGTGAAAGATATAGCCTTTGAAGATGCTTCGATAATTACTTAAGCTATAGCGCATCAGTGGCAATATAGCGTAGGTAAATGGTCAACAAGCTTGAGGCTAATATAGAAAAGATCTTCAGAGAACATGGAAAACATGTTCTCGCGACATTGATTGGGTTATTTGGTAGCCATAATCTGCATCTGGCTGAAGACTGCTTACAAGAAACGTTTGCAAAAGCGCTCAATCACTGGCGCCAAAAAGGATTGCCCGAAAACCCACCTGCATGGTTGATGCTAACAGCAAAGAATCAAGCGATTGATATCTTAAGAAAGCAATCCAAATCAAC
Source organism: Glaciecola sp. UBA2563 (assembly GCA_002340325.1). Taxonomy (GTDB): domain Bacteria; phylum Pseudomonadota; class Gammaproteobacteria; order Enterobacterales; family Alteromonadaceae; genus Glaciecola. The sequence goes on from DDLV01000012.1 coordinate 12,547, forward strand.
CTCGCTTGAGCCCACGTTAAACAGTGGATGGACATTGAAGTCTGTCGTCGACACGCAATTTGAGAAGACCAAAGACAATGAAATACAACTGCTTATCTGGATTGCAACGACCGATCTCGATGAAGTTAATCAACTTGCAATTATGTTGAAATGGTTGTGCGGACTTTCCATGGAAGAAACCGCCAACGCGCTGCTAATTTCATATGAAAACGCAAAAAAGCGACTGCAAAGAGCGCGCAGCCAACTTAGCAAAATACCCTTTGAAATTGTCGACACTGCTCTTAATGATGAATCGCTGGCAAAGGTACATATCGCTCTGTACTTGTTATTTTCTCGAACCATCGACCCACTGACTGAGCAATCGGAGAACACCAAGATGCTTTGTTTACAGAGTATTGGTTTAGCAAAATTACTGTTGGATGATAAAAGAACATCCAACAGCGAAAGCTTTGCGCTTTATGCACTTATGCATTTTCACCATGCTCGTCATCTCGCTCGCTTAAATGGCGATTTTTTAAATATCCCAATTGATTTGCAAGACAGGCGTAAATGGCATTACCCACTAATTGCAGATGGGACTCAACTGCTAGACACGTCGCTTGATTTAGTCGACAAACAACCTGGTCGGTTTTTACTTGAAGCACTTACGGCATATGAACATTGTCGTGCAACACGTTTTGAACAAACTAACTGGCTGCGTATCATAGATTATTACAACAAGCTCTACGCGCTGACGGAATCGCCAATGTACTTAATCAGCCTTGCAGCTGCAAAAGGTTACGCTGGTGAAGCTGAATCAGGCATTCAATTACTTGAGAGTATTGAAGACTCAAAAAAGACAGCTATAACTAAGCACTTATATGCCACTAAAGCGTTTCTGCTCGCTTTCAAAGGGGCTAAGACACTTGCAACTGAAGCGTTTGAAGTAAGCGTATTGAATGGCTTAAGTGACTCGGAACAGTCATATTTATTACAGAGAATTGAGAATGTCCTAAATCCCGAGCGATAACACAGAACGATAACACAGTATTCCAATTGAACGATTTTTGTTTTTTGCGATTAGGGTCAATCAAACTTCACAAAAATCATTCAATTGGACGGTCAGTAGATTGTTCCTCCTATTGGGCTATTCATACTCTTGTATAGGACGCACCTCAACAGTGGTATTTGGGTATTGCCAAATAGGGCACGATTTCGCCAACGCAATCGCATCTTCAATCGAGTTAACGGCAACAATAGAATATCCGCTAATAAGCTCTTTTAACTCTGATGTTGCGATATCCGTAACTACACCTTCTTTATTAAGGCGTTTACCCGAATACTCCAATGGGTCACCGCCAGAAATAAGTTGGCCTTTAGCACTTAATGACGCCATCCAAACTTCCCAATTCTTCATACCCTCCATTAGCTCTTCTTCGCTTGCACTAGAATGCCATTCGGGATCGCCGCCGTGATAAATAAACATAAATTTTTGCATGATAAGTTTCCTTTAATCTTGTCAATGATTGCTTAAATGATACATCTTTGTAATTGATGTATGCCATTAACGAATGACAAATTGAAAAGGGGACAGTGAGCTCTCATTTTTTTTGAATAATTCTTAAAAAAAAAACGCAAATAAATAGCAAAATCGTGTCGTATTCGTTCGAGAATCAACAGAACATAAAAGTAGTACTAATTAACTAAAAGGTATACTTAAGTATACGCACGTATTTATTTTTACCTTTACAATAATGAACTTTCTACTAGCGATTTTATAAGAAATCCGTCAAGCACCTGTACTTGTTGACATTTTGAGGCGATGCTAAGTCCGCTTTTGCCGAGGTATTTGGCTTATGTGACAAGTAAAAGCGAACTATTTTCTCGTTTTAATAAAATATTAAAATAATTTAATGTTGTTTCAAGATTGTTGTAATTAAGAATTTCGGGTGATACAAATTTACCAGACATGAAAGGTAGTACATGTCTGAGGTATAGGGCTTTGCTCACGCCGTAAGTGAGTAGAGCTCTACTTAAAACATAATAAATTTTAATCTTAAAGGAATTAATGATGAAGAAAGTAACACCTCAAAAGCAAAAAAAGGTAAATGGCGGTTCACAGTTGTGGAGACACTCTCCCAGCGGTTTCAACTCTAACTAATGTTACCTTTGTGCCAAGGCAGTTTTTGCTTTGGCACTAAAGAAACCTTTCATTTAATCAAAGCTCGCATTTTATCAATCGTCTTATCACTCTTTACTCAACTCCTATTTATACTATCTTAAACATGAATTTGAATTCACTTTGAATAGCAAATAAGCCAACTATAATGAGTACGCTTTGACCGTTGAAAATCACGATGAGGAAATGACGTTCAGAGAAGATGCAGTTAAAAATGTCTTCTCCCAGGGGCAAAAGCCCTTTAACGTCCAGTCGCCACCCAATGTAACGCTCTATACACTTTCGTTTATCGCATTTCTCAGCGCCCTTGTCTTTTCGTTATTCGTCATAAAAATCCCAGATCATATAAGCGCAGTGGGCGAAATAATGACAGGGAAAAACTACTACCAAATTACGATTAGCGATGAAGATAAAATTGTCGACGATATTGCAATTAACGAAGCGCAATCTGTGAATAACGGCACCGTTCTGTTTACCTTAAAAGACAGAAACGAAAACAGTCAAAGACGTAACATCGCTGACCTTAACCAACAGATTGCATTATTAACAACACAGATGCAGCGCGATAAAGAATTCAAAGCCAAAAGTGCTGAGAAAATAGAACTGCAAAAACGCGATCAACAAAATACGCAATCCCAACTTAAGCAACGTTTAGTCGCTGAAACTAATATCTTACGGCGATATGAAACTAGCGTAAACAATGGACTGATTGCAGCGACGCGTGTAGATGAACAACAGCGCATCGTCGCGTCAATCGAAACGCAAATTATAAGAGAAGACGCTGTTTTTACTCAATTAGAGATGGAAGCGCTGTCATTAGAAGAGCGATTCACACAACAATACGCCACCAATCAAAACGAATTACGTAGGTTACGTTTTGAAAAACAATCATTTGAAAGTGGGCTCACCATCACATCCCCCTGTGATTGTGTAGTGGACAATATTTTTATCGACGAAGATTTACCTATTATTGCAGGTCAATCAATCGCAACACTCTCAACGCAAATAGAACACTCCTCACTGCTTCTATATATCCCCGCAAGCGAATATCGTCAGTTGCAGTTAGGCAATCAAATCCAAATCAAAGTCTCGGCGTATCCTGCAAATAAGTACGGCATGCTCAAAGCAAAAATTGAGTCTATATCGGCATCGCCGGTGCCGGGAAATATGATAAATAAACAAGGACTAGGACTGGATGCGACAACGTATTTTGTGATTACTGCTGTCATTAATGAGATACCCGAAAACATGTCGCTGGTTACAGGGATGAAAGTCAATTCCGACATCAGAATTGGCGCAACTTCATTGTTCCGTCTGTTATTCGACATCAATCACAAACGATAAGTATCGCAGGGGAGAGCGGGTGGATATTGCGTTTTTTGGCACTCATCGAAAAATACCGATGGTCATGCAAAATGAGATTGCTGAATGCGGTCTTGCTTGCCTTACTATGTGTTTTAACTGGCATGGGCTTGAAGTAAACCTGCATCAACTTCGCAGCAAGTATCCATGCGGACAGGAAGGAATGTCGATTGCCGACCTCTCAGACATTTGTGAAAGTGAAGGTCTTATTGGCGATGTGTATGAATTAGACGTTGATGAGATGAATCAGCTGACGTTGCCTTGTATTTTGCATTGGGACTTGGCGCATTTTGTTGTGCTGACGAAAATGTCAGGTAAACATTATACTGTGTATGACCCCGCTATCGGCAAGCTTTCGCTGACAAAAGAAGAGATCTCAAAACACTTCACTGGTTATGCCATGATGATTGAAAAAGGTCATGCAGAAACATTCAACATAGCCAAAACCAAGTGGGAGGAAGATAACGAGAACAAAAGGGGAGTACTAACCTATACTTCGCTTTTTAATCGCTCTTCGGGTCTGGGCAAAGGATTAATCAATTTAATATTACTCACCTTGATTGCACAGCTAATGGTGATGTGCATTCCACTCATTACGCAAGTGGTTGTTGATGATTTTGTCAGCATTGGCGACCAGACATATCTACTTGCGTTAATTGCTGGTGGCATTGGGTTAGCCTGCTTTATCTTTATTGTCAGAATGTTTCGCGGTTGGGCATCTATCTATATTGGCTTTCACTGGCATTCGAGCTTTTCCTCTTACTTTTTCCAGCGACTCGTCCGTCTTCCCGTTACCTATTTTGAATCACGTAATATAGCCGACATTAATACCAAATTCAGAGTCTTGGACGAACTAAAAGAGAGTTTTACCGAGCAACTGGTTGACGGCTTCATTGATGGGTTGATGTCGTTAGTCACCATTGTCATCATGTTTTTGTTCTTTCCTGCACTTGCCATGATTTCTTTTGGGTTTTTCGTCATATATCTCCTAGTGAGAATGTATATGGTGGCTAAGGAAGTGCAGTATCAAGGTACGTTTTTCAGTGAAAGTATCAAGGAATCGCACACGTTCTTTGAAACCATTAGCAATATTCTTGCAGTCAAACTATATGGTAAAGAGGGTTCACGCTACCAGCAGTGGAAAACGTTTTACCTCAAAAAAATGAACGCGACCGTTCTACTGTCAAAACTAAAGCTTTGGTATACCAGCATTAACGAGTTGTTGGGCAATGTTGAGAGGTTGTTCATTTTATACATTGGCGCTATCGCGGTGATTGATCAGAATCTGACACTGGGTATGCTGTTTGCCTTTATTGCTTACCGCGAGATATTTTCAACCCAAAGCAAATCACTGGTAGATAACTTTCTTAAATTTCGAGTGCTACGCGTTGATATGGACAGGCTATCTGATATCGAAGTGCAAGATGTCGAGCGCAACATGCTCGGTGATAATGCGATAAAACAACCCATTGTGGGTAAAGTTGAAACCAGCCATTTATATTACCGATATGATGGTAGCAACGTACCTGTCTTTTCCGACCTTAATATCGATATCAATAAAGGTGAGCACGTGGTAATAACAGGGCCATCCGGGGTGGGCAAAACGACATTGATCAAACTACTTGCTGGTGTTATTGAGCCAACCCAAGGAAATATATTGATTGACGCAAAACCCTTATCGTCAATAGGCAAAACGCATTTTCGCAAACACGTGGCTATTATTAGTCAGCAGGAGGGGCTGATTTCAGGCACGCTGTTTATGAACATCGCGTTTGCTGACATGGTGATTGACGAGCAAAGGGTGTATGAAGCTGCCAAACAGGCGCATGTGTATGATGAGATTATGGCAATGCAAATGCAGTTTCATTCAGTCGTTGCAGGCCAACACAGCAGTGCATTAAGCGGTGGTCAAGTGCAGCGCATTTTAATTGCGCGTGCGCTTTATGCAAGACCGTCGATATTGTTTATGGACGAAGCGACTTCCGCCTTAGATCCTGAGTTGGAAAAAAAGATTGTGAAAACGTTGAGTGAGTTAAACATCACGCGCATAAGCGTTGCGCACAGAGAAGAAACAATTAACACGGCTGACCGAGAAATCCGACTTAACTGACACTAAAGTAAAAAACTCTTGCGTTAGTTTATCACCACGCTTTTGTCTGACGTTATCGCAAGCACTTTTGATACTTCGTCCAATACCATCGGCTTGTAAAAGTAGTAGCCTTGAATAGATACTTTTGTCTTGGTTTTTAATTGTTTAATAATATCAATTTGAGATTTGGTCTCAATACCTTCGATCACAACGTCAATCTCAAGGGATTCGGCAAGTAGTAATATCGTTTTTACAACATCTTTATCAGTGTTATCTTGCTCAAGATCGATAACGAATGAACGGTCAATTTTCAACTCGTCCAGTGGAAATGCTTTTAAATACGCTAGGGAAGAGTACCCGGTACCAAAGTCATCAATTGAAAGTTTAATACCTAGCTCTCTGAGCTCAGACAATTTACTTGTGCTTTCTGATGCATCCTCAAGGATCAGGCTCTCAGTAATTTCAAACGTGATCTTGGTAGGGTCGACTTTCGTTTCTTCAAGCACATTTTTCACTTTTGCGATAAAATTACCATGGGCGAGTTGGCGTGCCGATACGTTTATCGAAAAGGAACCGTCGTACTCTGGATATCGCTCTGTTAATGATTTGGCGCGCTGGCAAGATTCGCGCAATATCCAATCACCCAATTCAATAATAAGCCCAGTTTCTTCGGCTAGCGGAATAAATTTATATGGCGGAATCAATCCCATTGTGGGATGTTCCCAGCGGCACAGACATTCTACGCCCACGATAGTATTTTCATGTAAGCTGACTTTTGGTTGATACACCATAAAAAAGTCGTTGTTTTTGATGCTCTCTCTAATAGCGGCTTCATATTTTAACGAATCCATCGACATATGCGGCGTTTCGTTTATATAAAATACTGGGTTTTCTGGTCCTTTGCCTTTCGCCAGGTGCATGGCAGTTTCTGCGTTTTTCATTAGCTCGTCGACACTTTCGATGCCATCTTCAGATATAGCGATACCTATTTCTGGTTTTATTACCACTTGATATCCATTGATATCTAAAGGCTGATTAATGGTGCTAACAAGGCGGTCACAGACAAGTTTGGCATCATTTCGATTCTTGATTTCAGGGAGCAGTATTGCAAAATCATCTGAGCCGAGCCTTGCTGTATCCAACTCAATATTTTCGTCATCACCATACTGTTGTCCGAACGGTGAGTGAAGCATTTTGTCGCAATATCTCAATGAGTGCATTAATCGACTGGCAATCGTTTTAATAGCCTTTTCACCATGTTGATGACCTGCTGAGTCGTTAATGCGATTGAAGTTATCAAGACCGATACAGATAATGGCGACCTTCGTCTCAGCTGTTTTCGACTTCTCCAACGCATTGCTGATTGAGCGCTTAAAGGCTTGTCTGTTGGGTAAGCCAGTCAGTGAATCATAAAAGGCAATACGGTTTAGCTTTTCTTTCGCGGACTTTAGCGATAGATAGGCGTGGTGATTTTTTATGATGTATTTGACACGATAGCTGATCATTGCCCAATTGATGGGTTTAGATAAAAAATCAGTTGCGCCAAATGCAAAGGCGCGTTCCACTGATTCTGCATCATCACTTCCTGTGACCATCAGAATAGGGATGTCGGCATTTGTTTTACTTGAACGGATAAACTTGCAGACCTCAAAACCGCTTTTGAACGGCATTTTTACATCCAACAGCATCATATTGGGTGCGTGTTGTTCAAAAGCTAGGATGGCTTTACGTCCGTCATTACAAGTAAAAACGGTATAGCCTTCTTTTTGTAAGGTTTTTTCCATCAACAACAAATGCGTGATGTCGTCATCGCAAACGAGGATCTTTATATCTCTGTTACTCGTTTTCACTGGCTATAACCTTATCTGTAAGCTGTTTTATCTCAGCTTTAGTGGCTAAAAACGTGTTATCCATTTCAGCAATGAGTTTATCACAACGCTCAACAGAATTGGATTTTGCCGCTTTTTCGAGGTCATGTAATTCATTGAACAAGACTGTGGCACCGACATTACCAGCCATAGACTTAAGCGCATGGGCTTTTTCAACAATACAATCAAAAGACGATGAGGCAACCTGTTTACTAAACTCCGGGTAGCTTTCTTCCATCTCTCTAATGAACAGTTGACTTACTTTAAGGTATAGAGATTCACCATTTTCTTCAGTTAGTTCTAAGATCGGCCCGACGCGGGAAACGTTGATATAGTTGTAATCACCTTTTTGTTTAGCCTCAATTGACGCGCCATCTTCTTTGACTGAGGTAGCGAGATTTGTGACTGCTTGCTGTATATCTTTTTCTCGGACGGATTCAGATAAATATTTGAGCAATATTTTTAATAATTGATCGAGTGTATAGGGCTTGCTCAACATATCATCCATGCCAGCCTTAGCACACTTGGTGTCGTAGTCCTGACCAAATCCAGCGGTCATCGCAATGATTAATTTGCGAGGGAGGCTGGCTTTCTCTTCAAGCTCACGAAGACTTGCAGATGCTGTGAAGCCATCCATAACTGGCATATGACAATCCATAAAGATTAAATCGTACGGTTGCTGTTGGCATTTCTCAATTGCTTCAACGCCATTTTTAGCAACATCACAACTTACGCCCAATATTTTAAACATCGCTAATGCAATAGCGATATTTGCTTGCTGGTCTTCAACTAATAACACCTTCGCATCAAATGTATAACGCTTACCAAATCGCATTGCGTCATTTTCGACAATCAAATCCGATTCACCTGTCATGTCCTCAAATATCTCGACGAGGTTTTTGACAGTAAAAGGCGCTGGTAGAAAGTAAAAAGATTCAGTTGACTGTAAGTCATCTGTGGAATACGAGGATTCATCACACATGATAACAACGCTGGCACCTAGCTTTTGTATTAGATAATCCACCCCATCCGGTGTCGCTAGATCAGGTTCGACCAACACCACGAGACCTTCTTGTTCGTCTTTTGATGTTGGCATTCCTGTGCGATAGGAAAGGGATTGACGGGCCAATAATGACGCAGCGGCCTGTTTTGTTATTTCATCATTGGTGCATAGATGGATATTTAGATCTGAATAAGTAGATGTCTTCTCTTCATTTATGTCCCTTGCTAGAGCTTCAACCGGTACACAAACGGTGAACGTTGTGCCTTCATCTTTTGCTGACTCAGCGGTAATGGTGCCATTTAACAATTCGACAAGCGATTTTGTGATTGACATACCCAGACCAGTACCGCCGTACTTGCGCGTGATGGAGCTATCTGCTTGTTCAAATGCTTTGAAAACACCTTCGAGTTGTTCTGGCGTCATACCTATACCGGTGTCACTAACGGCAATCGACAGCTGATCTCTGTTGCATTGTACTTTACAAGTAACATCTCCATATTGCGTGAACTTTATCGCATTACTAACGAGATTCATCAAAATCTGACGTATTTTCGTAGGGTCGGTTTTAACATACTGAATCGATGCCGCATCAATAATTGCGTTCAATTGAACGGAGTTGGTATGTGCATTATCCTTGAACAAATACAGCGTGTCTTCAACAAGTGAATATACGTCAGTATCGATATACTCCGTCGTCATATTGTTTGATTCGAGCTTTGAGAAATCCAATATATTATTTAAAAGGTCAAGGAGTAGGGTGCCTGCATTGTTCACATTACTTGCATAAGAACGCTGTTTCCTATCGAGCTCGGTGGTTAACAGAAGCTCGCTCATACCCAAGATGCTGTTCATTGGCGTTCGTATCTCGTGTGAGACCGTTGCGATAAATTCTGATTTTGCCTCAGTGGCTTTTTCGGCTTTTGCTTTTGCTTTTTCTTTTTCATCGATAGCAAAGAGCAAACTTTCATTGGACTCTTTTAGCTCTTTTGTACGCTCGCTTACGCGTCTTTTTAGCTCGCGTTGAAACTTCAATTGCGCTTGGATTTTCTGACGATAGCGTTGGTACACAAGTGAAATTATCAATAATGCAGTCGCGCCATACGCCATATATGCCCAAGTTGTTAACCAAGGTGGTGGCTCGACAACAATGGGAATGTTAATCTGTTCTGCCGCAGCAATGCCGTCACCGTTCTTACCATGAATACTTATAACATAATTCCCATGGGGCAAGCTGTTAAACTGTATTACCCCGTCGTTACCTTTGTTGATGCGGCGATCATTTAACCCTCTTAAACGATAGGAATAGCTGTTAGTATCGGAGTCAGTGAAATCGAGTAGAGCGACCTCCAGGCTTAAAAATCTATCTTCATATGCCAAAGTAATAGGGTTGTCTGCATTAAGGTTTTGTGTGGCTGATATTGGCGAATCACCAACGATAATATCTACAATTCTAATAGGTGCACGGAAATCATTTACACCCAAACTGGCAGGCCTGAACACGTTAAACCCATTAGCCCCACCAAAAAACAATCGTCCTGTATTATCTTTAAAGAATGCGCCTGATGTGTAATCAACGCCTTGTATGCCGTGTGTCGAATTAAAATTGGTAACAGATTCCTTAAGTCTGTTTATTTGGGAAAGTCCACGAGCATGGGTTACCCAGATACTATCTTGTAATGGGATCACACCATATATCGCATCGCTCGGCAGACCGTTATCAGTCGTAAAGGATTCAATCTCAAGCTCTTCTTTGAAGAACGATACTTTTTCGATACGAATTAAACCTTGTTCCTGAGTGCCTAACCATAAGAAATCACCGAACTCATGCAAGACAAACACATCTTTACCGATCAACTCTTGGTGGGCTTGTGGCAGACTTTTATACGATGTCACCTTGTTTGATTTCAAAGGTTCGATGACGTTTAAACCGCCGTTTAACGTCGCCACCCAAATACGACCTTCTTTGTCTTCTATAAGATCAACGACTTGATTTGACGAGAGTGTTGTTGCATCGTCTGCGTTCGCTTCAAATGCGTAAGCGTTACCCGTGCTATCTATTATATTGACACCCTGCATGGTGCCAACGGCAATGTTATCGTTGCGTAATTGAATTATTTTACTAATTTGACCTGACGATATTTTGTTCGGGCTATCTGTATGATGCCAGCGCTTAATAAGTTGCAAATCCGATGAGAATTTGAATAGACCGCTGTCAAATGTACCCACCCAAATATTGCCATCGTTGTCTGCCCTTAGCGCCATTACATTATTATTTAATAGTTCAGGGACGTTTTCGATACTGGCGAGGCGTATTTCGTCAGTTTCTTCGTTTATTTGTGTAAAGCCGCCACCAAATGTGCCAACATAATGCAGTTTGTTTTTCGTATCATGCGCAAAGGATGTCACTACATTGCTTGCTAAAATAGATCCATCACTAATATGCGTAAAGTTCTTGATTTTGTCATTCCATTTGCTAACGCCTGCATATGTACCCACCCAAGTAACACCGCCCGCATCTCTATACAAAGCAGACACTCTACTTTCAATCAAACTTTGACGCCTACTAGGCTCATGTTGATAGAGGTAGCTTTCTCCCGTATTGATATCGTAACCACACAGACCATTCTGCGTTCGAAACCATAGTTTTCCATTATTGCCTTCGACCATGCCTTCGGACTCAACGCCACAAAAGGAAGCGGGAAGAGGAGTAGCAGTATTTGTGTTAAGATTAATGATGCTAGCGCCGCCCAGATCGGTATATAGCGCAAAGTAGTCGCCGTATGATGTCTCAAACAATCTCGCTATTTTTTTATCTTCGCCAATAATATTATGTATTACACTATGCTTCTTAAATTTTGATGAAGTTTCGTCAAAGATAAACGCTGTTCCTTTTGAATTTACGATGATGACTTGTTGGTCGAGTGTGCTAAACATCTGACGGCTTTCGCCCTCAGGAAAGGTGTGCGCTGCACCGTCTTTTGGGTCAAAATGCGTTACTGTTTTGTCAATGACATTGTATAAGTGAACACCACTATCTCGCGTTTGAAACCACAGTTGACCAGGTTTCGCTTCTGCAATTTTTAGATAATTTTGAGTAGGTAGATCGGGAACACTTTTGTATAAAGGGGTAAACGTCTGAGTATCATAGTTGTACTTATCTATACCAGCATGTGTCGCAATGAATAAATCGCCATTACTATCAACAAAAGCATCATTAACCCAGTTACTGCTTATTCGTCGTTCTGGTGATTTTGTCGTGTAATAATGCACAAAATTCTCACCATCATAACGCTCTAATCCGTCTTGTGTGCCCAACCACATAAAACCTTTTTTATCTTGAACGATAGTAGTGATGGCGGGATGAATTCCTGTTATCTCAGGGTCGAGATTTTGAAAGCTAATTTGTTGAAAGGTAGGGGAAAGGACTCTGGCGTGCACGTCGTGAAGCACAATGAGAAACAATGCTAAGGATATATTTAATATTCTACTACAAGTCTTGTTCAATGATGCGTGCTCAAAAAAAAGCGCTCAATCGAGCGCTTCTACAAATTATTACGGGTTTCTGCGTTCACCGTATTACATCGGCATCTTAAGCACTTTCTTAAGCAGAACTTACTCGTGGTCGGTCCATTCTTTTTGAATCGAGCTGCTGCCAAACTCGGTTTCTTCGAAGCTTGAATTACTTCGTAAACCGCCATTCCCCCATAATTGTGAGTCTGCATTGAAAATCCGATTACCCCATAACTGCGAATTTACATCAAAGCCTTGGTTACCCCACAGCTGTGAATCGGTGTTAAACGATGTATGACGCCAAAGTTGCGAGTTACTTCTAAATCCGCCAGAAGTGTGGCGCCATAGCTGCGAATCAGAGTTAAAGCTTCGGTTGCCCCAAAGTTGAGAGTCGCTATTAAACCTTCCTTTCCGCCATAGCTGCGAGTCGTTATACACGCCATTCCATTCAAGACCTTCTGCACCAATAATCTCAAATTCACCTGTTACCTCATTCAATCTCACCGGACCAATATAGTGCTCTTCACCGTCTAACTCTTTGGCTATGGACATTGTTTGGTCAATGCAATCATTAGCCGTTGAATATATTGCATTATACGCATCGACTAAGCCTAATCCTTGTTGGAAAACGCTAAATGCCAAGGTTTGCTCATCTAGTGTTGCAATCCTCGCAGTGTCCATTAGCCTACATTTTACCTCGTCTGGCGTAAGCAATGGGTCGTTTTCGAGCATTAAAGCAACGATACCAGAAATAACAGCCGTCGATTGTGACGTTCCTGACAGCTCGAAATAGTCGTGCTCGTCAAATGGATCGTTATCAAACATGCTGAAATGGTCACGTATAAAGGTCTTTTCCGCTATTAACCCTTGAATTCTGCTGCCTGGCGCAACTAACTCAGGCTTGATAAAACCCTCTACCGTTGGGCCTGCACTTGAAAACGTCGGCACAAAATCATCATTCATATCAAACGGGGTTGCATTATCAGACGCTGCACCCACGGTAATAATGTATGGGGTATTTCCCGGAACGCCTACAGACATAGCGCCAGATCCTCGATTCCCTGCAGCAGCGACTACGACAATACCTTCTTGCCATGCGCGCATGACGAGCTGATTGAGCGGATCATCCCAATAATAACTGGTGGGTAGGGCACTGAATGATAGGTTAAGTACACGTATATTGTATCTATCCTTGTGCTCAATCGCGTATTCAATAGATTCTAAAACGCGTGTATATGTTGAAGCGCCTAGCTCGTCAAATGCCCGCACTATGATTAAGTCAGCATTAGGTGCGATACCGTTATAGCTCTCTACACCATCGTCATTATATCTGACAGTTTTCGATGAGTTTGCAATAATACTGGTCACATGTGTACCGTGGCCGTTACCGTCTTCTTTGTCGTAGTCTTTATTGAGATCCTTTTTCGAAATAAGGTCCTTGTACACTATCTTCTTATCATCGCCATCGGTATCTTTTTCAATTTCTTTGAGAAGCGAGCTACCAGTATCGACAATCGCGACACCTATACCGCGACCTGTTAGCCCCATGTCATGAAGCTTATCAGCGCGGACTAATGTTGGGAAAAATGTATCGCGGTTTTTGCCTTGTACAATATTAGTGTCATTAGCTTGTAATGACATTGTTTCACCATTTTCGAAATATAGTAATGCACTGAAATCGCTCGGGTTTGAGCTAGTAAGATTTTCATATTCCACTTCGAGCTCTAGCGTTTTATCATCATCGTCGATTTCGGCGTCGTCTAACTCGTAAAAGCCATCATCCTTCTCTTTAAAATCTGATTTTTCACCGTTAATTATGATTTTTTTGACTTTTCGAGATTCTTCTGGAAACGTAAGTAAAACCTTTTCAATATCTTCATCATAGTTGCCATCCACAGGTGCAGACCATTTGATAGAGCGGTTTTTCGCATCAAACTTAAATCGACTATTTGTTGTTAACATCTTTTCAGTTAACTTAAACGCGTATGCATCGGCATCAGTATTGTTTAACTCGCCAAACCTTAAGTTTATTTTGAGTGTTTCACCGGGCTCCAGAGTAATTTGATCTTCTTGAGAAAAAACAAGTGAGCCACTATCGGATAGAAGTTTTTCCTTGTATCGCTTGCCATTAATGATAATTCGTCGCAAATTTTTGTTTTAACTGGGATATCGCACGGTCAGCGCATCAATCACAATTGGTTTGTCAGTCACATTTTCACCGCGCCAGTTGACGCGACCTTTACTCTCATTGAACTTGATTTGCATAGTGTCAATAGACTGGCTAGGACTATCATCGGCCACATTAATTTCTGCGTTTTTAGTGACGCGTAAAGAAGAAAACTCTTTTTGTAAAGCATCCAATTGCTGCTGGCTTATGGACGCTGCGATAGCATTGATGAATTTAAATTCTTTGACTATCTCGCCGCCGTTGTCATTGACAATGTCAGTCAACGTGTCTTTTGGTAACCCTTGCAGAATGTATTCTTCGGTTTGGTTATTAGATGTCTGAGGTCCGATGAAGAAAAATATAACTATACCGACGAGTGACAAAACATCAATTACAGCTTTCATTACGCTTACGCTCCTATTTATTAAAACCGTTCCTTCGTCCTGAACGAACACTACGTGTACGACATTAACAAAACTTCCGCGCAATGCTTCCACTTGGCAACGCAAATGGGGTTAACCACCTGATCTTTTGGGTTGTTTCAGTGTCAATGAATATTTAATCGATTCAAAGAATATTCTTTGTATCAACGCTTTATGCTATAGACGTCTGTAGTTAAATCACGGGTAAAAACAAAAAGAATATGCGTAATTATATTTAGGTATGTAGACAATACGCTTTTGTTTTTAGATGAAAAAATTACCAGCTTTGAGGGTGCGCCATAAACGATATGGCGCTACAGATTTAAAAAAAGGGGCTATACTCGAGTATCAAAAGAATTCAAGATCGTCAGCGTTATTGTCTTGTACTGTAGGCTGTTCCTTTTCTTCAAAAGGTTGATTCAGTGCTGATTCTATATCCGTTGTGATTTTTTCCAATCGATTTTCGAGTCTGCGATCAGCATCGAATTTATCGTTAAAGGTTTTTTCACTGGATTCAATAATATCGTGGATATGTTCCTCTTCAGACTCTGTCAAATCCAAGGACATAAATGCTTGTTCCATTTTGATTGCCATGCCATGAAAAATTTGTCTGCTATCGTCCTGCTGCGTTTTAACATCCTTTTCTAATTCGATGATATTTTGTTGTAACGCTGTCATTTTGGCGATAAGTTCGTTTCGCTGCTCATAAATCATCATATCTTTTTTCAATGAAAGTAATTTTGATTCCGTTGCTCTACCAACTACAGACATGTGATCTCTTAGACGTCCGCAAAGCACTGCATTTTCGACCGGCATATTGTGAACAAGAATGATCATGGTTTGAAAGTTAAACGCGGCTCTTTTGCCGACATCAACTACGTGCTTGCGGTCGCGAATATAGTTGAAAACACTTTTCTCCAGCAAGTTTTCATCGTCACCCGTGTAAAAGTATTGTCGCTCTTCTTCAACTGAAAACTCGATTGCAATGGATACTCCCAAGCTAGCGCATGAATCTATCAAATGGTTAGCTAATTGTTCATAAGAAGCGCAGTTGAGAATATTCTGCATGTAATGCAACACAATACTGTGTTCACTCAACGCTGTTATGACATCCTCTGCAGAAACGGATGACTGCATCGTTTCTCGCCTAACGTCGTTGATAAATAACATGCGCTTTATTAATGAGGCCACTTTCATTTTAATTTCTTCGGGCTCATAAGGCTTGGTGATGTAATCGTCCGCACCAGCTTCATAGCCATTGAGTTTATCTTCAAGAGTTCCCAGCGAGGAAATGAAAAGCACAGGTATTTGAGCGGTAGCCGGATCCTCTTTAATTTTCTTGCATAGCTCAAAGCCGTCCAATCCCTCAGGGTTCACATAGAGCACTATGACATTTGGTTTGGAATACGCTAATTCGTCAATGAGAGTTTGAGAGGAGTTAAAAACTTGAGTTTGGTACTCAGACAATGTATCTATGATTTGACTGGGACTATCCCCGCTATCATCAACAATATAGACGACACTCTTATCTTCCATGAATTTTCTCGCTTGTTTTGTTTAGTTATCGTGCGGTGGTTTTAATTTATGCTTGTTTTGCAGGCTGTTTCTCGTATATCTTCAATTACGTTAAAGTATACCTTAGTTTAATAAAATACAAAGTAAAACAAAAGAATCATATAATGTTTTGTGCGGTAAAAATATGCCGTAAACTTTAATCCATTACGCAGTATCCTGGCCCTATTTCTTTCTATTAAATCAAGAGTAAGGGAAGATGAGAAGTCGGTGTTCACGCAATACAATAAGGAATTGATCGCTACATATGGTCCTGAAAATTTTACGAAACGCACTTGGTATGGTAATCGTGGCGGGTGACCACCTTACCCGATTCAGTAGAATTAAACGCGATACCCAAGAACAGAATAAGGTCGCCGAAGAAACGAGAAACATGACGTTATATCATTTTTTTGCTTGCCCGTTTTGTGTCAAAACACGACGTGCCATTCATAAACTCAATCTGCCTATCAGCAAAAAAAACGCGGCCAAAGGTTCTGAATTCAGGCAAGAACTAGCGCAAGGTGGGGGGAAGATACAGGTGCCTTGTTTACATATTAAGCATGCGAATGGTAACGATGAATGGCTATATGATTCAAATGCAATAATCGATATGTTACAACAAAAGTTTGGTGCATAAGGCGATGCCTAGTTTTAGCCTAGATATCGCATTAGCTAAAGGCTAGTTAAAGATATCATCCCAACGTGAGACCAGCAGCGCATTAGCTTCACGCAGTGGGAGAGCAGTAAAACGATTTCCCTTTTGCTCCACAATTCCAAGTTGTTGTAGCTTGTTGAGCGCATCATCTATTTCAAAGTTTATATGCACATCAAAAGAGGTGCTCAGCCATGTTTCAATGGCTTGATCAAGCTCTTCCACAGTCAATCCTTCTTTCGCTTGCAGAAGAAAATGATACGCGAGAATGGCTTCTTTACATTCCTCTTCTTCGGCAGCATCAATCACATGATGAAAAACGCCAGCATTGTTATCCAGATTTTTAAAATAAAGGTTTTCCGTCAAGGACTTCATAAACTTCATCTTTCGGTTTTTGAATTTGCCCCATTCTTTAAAAATGAATCCACCTAAAACACCAAACGCAACGGCAAGCCCAATCAATTCTGTTTTACCAATGGTGACTTCTTTGTCTGAGAATCCTAACCAGTAGCTAAATAACGCTGCTAATAATATCAGCGAACCACCCAGTTTTGTGACCAGCATAATGGTGCCGCCGATAACGGCTGAACCACCGATTATAGCTTTGTCAATTGTTCTCATCCTGACTTCGCTATTTGGAAATAGCATTTCAAGATCCGCTTTTGGCACATTTTGAAAGAGCTTAATAATCGTTGATCCTGGCGTAATGTGAGAGAGATCTCTTTTTTGAGAATCAAAATAATCTTTATCTTTGAACTTTATATAAACCGCTACCTTTTCGAAGTTAGTAAATGTGATTGGGAGCTTTTTGAGCCCAAACCACTTGACTAATGTTTCGGTCTTTTCTTGTTCACCTCGCCGATAAAAAACCACCTCATCAAAATCTTCAAACTGAACATGAAGCTTTACCTTAAAAAGCGAGGTTTGTTGCAAAGCATCCTCTAAATCTTCCGGTGTGATCTTCTCGTAATTTGCTGCCTGAAGTATCCGCTCAAAACCTATGGCTAATTGAGATTGCAATAGAAGTAAATCTTGCTGTGTGTATTTTTCAATAGTGACAGTATCTGACATCAAATCGAATGGTGCATAGGCCGACTTTAGGCGTTCTAGCTGCTCATGAAATTGATGATGAAACAGACTTTCAATGAGTTTGTTTACGCGGAAAAATAGCGCTCGATTAGTGAGACCTCCCTCTTTATCATTCAATAAGCTTTCATTATAGAGTGAGCTACATTGCTCAATGATCGTACTTTTTCGCAGAGGTATAAATCGTTGATCAGACATGCAAAGCCCTTCACTTAAACAACGTTTTTATTCGGATAAACGCAAAACATAACGTGTGGTGACTACTCGTATGTTTTTCCGTTGTGTTTTATCCAGCCACCAATATGTCGTCCATTGGGGTCATGGTGGGTCCAATGAATCAAACCGCCTTTGTCGTTCCAAATATACTCGCCAAAATAATCAAGTTGATCGCCAACCTGAATATCGTTTATGCGTGGTGCTAAGTCTATGTTATGCACTACCAGCAGCGTTTCACCATCAGATTCTTTAACCAGTATGCGTTGATGTCGCGAACCTTTGGTGTCATCGGGTAAAAGACTTACAACGATACCACTTCCTTGCGCTTGAACATCTTCTAATCGGTCTTTTCGTGCTTCAATTGATGAAATAAAGCCGGTGTCTGGCGCGAACCTTTCTGTACTCGTTGCTTCCGTGCCATTATTAGACTGTTCATACATTTGCCACAAGCCAATACATATAACAACTACAACACCCACCAAGCTAATTGGTTTCTTTTTTGATTTATTCATTTTTAACTCTCTTCAAACGTCATATACATCAGATAAATCAACTTGAGAAGGTATCACATGCTGCAAGGTCGCCTGTATCATACCCGCGTTTAAACCACGATTTGCGTTGAGCGGAAGTACCGTGGGTAAAACTCTCAGGTATAACATATCCTTGGAACTGTTTTTGTAAGCGATCGTCGCCGGTGGCAGCGGCTGCGCTCAATGCTTCATCTAGATCACCGCTCTCTAACAGATCTCTATGTCTGTCAGCAGAATGTGCCCACAAACCTGCAAAACAATCTGCTTGCAGTTCTTGCTTAACCGATAGCCTATTGGCTTCTATTTCTGATACACGCTGCTTTTGTGCATACACTTTTGAAGAGATACCAAGTAACGTCTGCACATGGTGACCAACTTCATGCCCGATAACATACGCCTGAGCAAAGTCACCTGGCGCACCGAACTTGCTTCTTAAATCATCATAAAACGACAAATCGATATACATCTTTCGATCGGCTGGACAATAAAACGGCCCCATTGCAGCGCCTGCGTGACCACAAGCTGAGGCCACACTGCCAGAAAAGAGCACAAGTGTAGGCTCCTCATACTGACGTCCGATGCCCTTAAAAAGGGCATGCCAGGTTGTTTCCGTATCTGCTAGAACGACAGAGACAAAATCGGCCAATGCATCTTCCTCTGGTGAAGTCGCATTATATGCAGTCGTTGAGGGAGCGGGGCTTTGCAAATAATTTGAATCATTGAGATTGCCGGGCATTAGATTGATGCCCAAGAACTTAGCACCAAAAAACACCACAACGCCAATGCCAAGAACAATTCGCCCGAGTTTTGTTTTTAACAACATGGGGAGAATGCGAAGTATAACTGAGATAAGTCCTGATCTGCCGCCACTGCGACTGCCCGAAAAGCGATTGCGGTTGGTACGCCCTTCCATGATTCGACGTCGATCTTCTACGTAACGGCTTCGACGACCTGATTTCCAACGCACGTGTTTTCCTTTATTTTTACAACGTCCTTATTGGGTAGGCTATCGATTTTTTAATTGAAACACAACTTTCTATGGCGCAGTAGGCATTTAGCGAGAACAATAAAGATAATTTAAGAGGTGAATTTTCATAAAAGCACACAGTTAAGCTAGTCAAATCGGCACAAGTCGCAATATCGAGCCATTGTCACCATGTTCGATAGCAACATAAACTAGCCCGTCAGCTCCAATTTCGATATCACGAATTCTGCCAATTTGCGTGGCTATTGTTTCTTTTTCAACGAGAACGCCGTCTGTAATGCGAAGCCGGTAAATACTCATAGCCTTTAAGCTACCGATTAACATATCTCCGTGCCAGTCAGAGAACTTCTCGCCATGATAAAAACTGAGATTTGATAGGGCAGGGGCTGGCGTAAAATCGACGACAGGTAACACGGTTTCCTCGATTGGAAAATCTAACCCTAAATCAGCACCTATTTCGATCTCTGTCGAATCGTAATCCAGTCCATTGGTGTATAACGGCCAACCAAAATTACCGTTTTTTACTATCCTGTTAACTTCATCGCCGCCACGAGGGCCCATTTCAGTGCTCCAAATTTTGCCAGAAATTGGGTGCTCGGTTAGTCCTTGCAACGCACGATGTCCATAGCTGTAGACAGTATTGCGCGTTGATGATGGATCCCTTTCATTTTCACTTAACCAAAACGGATTATCATTCGGGACAACCCCATTGTCTTTGACTCGATGCACTTTGCCATAGGGTGTATCCATATCATGCAAGTTTTTATAAAACGATTTACCGCCCACCGTCACATATAAAAAGTTATCTTTGTCAAACGCTAAGCGCCCACCCGCTAATGCATCAGGCACAACAGTATAGTGTTCTTTGTCTACTGACCAAATAGTCTCCTCGTCCTTCCATTTGTTTTCGACAATGCGACCTCGCACCACTTTCACCATTGATTGTGGTATCGCCGAGCCGCAGCTTAACTGACAGCGGTCAGCAAACGAGAAATAAATCCAACCGTTGTTTGCATAATCTGGGTGCAAAGCGACTTCAAGTGCATGTCTCCATCCGACATAAGCGCCATCTGCACTGAAGAACTTATCAAAAATCTCCGGGGTCCCTTCAATGAGTTTGCTTTGATTGCCCGCTGTATCCACGACCGATAATCCTCGTAACTTCTCACTGACCAAATTTCGACCATCTGGCATTGGCGCAATAGAATACGGACGATGTTTTAGTTCACTAAACCGCTCGACTTTAAAACGGTGATATGTAGATTCGATCGTTTTTGGTGAAAAAGAGAACTGATATGAATCTGATATAGAAGGATATTGCTGTCGTCGCTCTGAGATAGATAAAGCAAGCGCTTTGATTCCTGTTTCGGGAAAGTCATCTACCCACGCTATATCGCCATGCACAGGTAAGGTTTGGATGCTATTTATTAATGACTCTGTGTCATCTCCATATATTAAGGCGGTTGAGAATAGATCCAGCCCATCTCGTGCGCCTGACATTCCGTCACCATGGCAACTTGCGCAATATTCGACATATGCGACTTTAGAAAACTCTCGCTGGTCTTTTGTGGAATAAAACCAAATCCCAACACCGCTTATTACAACAAATAAAATTGTCAGCGTTAGAATTATTGTTTTTGATTTTGACATATGTATGTTTGGATAAAGAATACTCAAACATAAGATAGGGGAACTATTTACTTGTTGCCATTTTTAATCAGGCAATTTGATACGCTGATTTACAGACGTCACGAAATGCCAATAATTAATTGTCTATTAACCGTAAGATTATGTAATGAGAGACTAATTAGATCCCATGAACAGCGGATTTTTATCGAACAGAACCAAAGAAAGCCATCACAGTTAGGTCTTCTGTGATCTCAAAAAACGTATGGTCACAATCAGCTTTAACGTAGAGTAGGGTGCCACTCTCAACAATATGCTCATCATCTTCTATTCGAAGCATGCCGCGGCCTTTCAATACGTAATAGAGCTCGTCCTCGACGTGAGCCCTCTCCATTTCCTTAGAGCCCGCGGGAACGTGGTAAATAGAACAACTTAGCGAAGGTGTTCGTAGAAACTCATCAAAGCGCACCTCTCCTGGCTCAACCTTACCGAGAAGCTCAGAAAGTTGAAACACCATCCAGTTATCCTTTGACATGGTCACCCCTATTACGATTAGACTCTTACGATTTTTGATACTAATGACAAGTATTAGCTATTGCAATAGCAAGCACGAAAGAGAGCGTTTTTTGTTAAATAAGCGTTAGAAAAGCTTTACACATCGCTGACAATACCCGCGGATACATTCATCGGCACTATTGGCTTTAAATATTTTGTCGATACAGATAGGTCTAGATTGTATCTTTTGCAGTCTCTTTACCCACAAAATATTTTATAAAGTGTTGTGAAATGTTTAGAAGAAGCAGCGGCTTTACGTTAGTTGAATTAATAGTCGTTATTATAATTCTTGGCGTCCTTGCTGTGACGGCTATACCTCGTTTTGTAAATGTTTCAACCGACGCCAAAATTGCATCGTTGAATAACATCGCCGGGCAAATTCGCGCTACCAATAAGCTCATTCAATACAAGGCCACAATTGCAGGTTTGAAACCTCGTGGTACAGATCCGAATGCACAACAGGCGGATTATGTCGTTGATTTTGGGTTTGGAGCGACAGAAGTGAGTTGGAATAATTTATGCGCAGAAGCCGTCGCCGAATTTGGAGATCGCCTAAATTTCTTTGATTTCATGAATATCAGTACAGACAATTTTGAAACGTCCATCAACAATCAATATGCATCAATAGGGTACAATATTCCTACTGGCGGTGCGCCATCAAATAGCGGCTGCTATGTTTACTATAATTCTTTTGATATTAACTGCACTGTCACTGTTGTGGATACAGACTGCTAGTTCTTATGATGTACAGTTTATGGGACATTAATAATTAACTCTTTTAACGGATAACCAGCAATAACATTGCATAACCAAGCGGTTTTACGTAAATTGTCGTGATTAAGAAATAGTGGTTTGCTGGAAAAGTCGAGTAAGACGTTTGTCACTTACATGATTATTAAGAATCTGCCTCAACATCGTAAAGTTGTTCTCCAATGATGATAAACATCGTATATGTTAGCAAAGCAAATGTTGTCTTCTCAAAAGAAGGACTCAAAGGGCTAGTTGCGACGTCAGCGCGAAGAAACAAACAGATGGGCATTACCGGGTATTTGTGTTTTCATAACAACCGTTTCTTTCAGTATCTCGAAGGCGAAGAAGACGTAGTCCTAGCAGTTATGGACAAAATACGCGCAGACTCAAGACACAGGATCCTTTATGAATGCGAGGAAGAAGAAATCGACAGGCGTATTTTTAACAATTGGTCAATGAAAAAGCTCAACGAAAAAGAATTGTCTAAAGTCGGTCTTGAGACATTTATTGACCAAAGCATGTATTTCGTTAACAAAAATTATTACGACAAACTTCGCTGCGACCTGTATCTACGTCAACAAGTGAGAAAGACCTCACTCATCCCTGCTATAAAGGTTACGCGTAATATTCCCGCGCATTGAATTATATAGCTATCAAGCATCTTTTGACGATTTAGTTTGAGCTCGATTAAGCGAACCGCCGCTTAAATTCTTTTGGCGTTTGCCCGGTCATTTTGACAAATATTCTTCTAAATGCACTCATGTCTTCATACCCCACGGCCTCAGCAACTTTTTCAAATGGTCCCGCACTTGTCTCGATAAGCTCGCACGCTTTTTGAATTCTCAAGTGTTGGAGATACTGATTAGGTTTGAAGCCAGTAGCTTTGACGAACCTTCTCAAAAAGGTGCGTTCTGAGAGATGAGAGATTTCTGCGATGTGTTTTATAACCACAGTGTTTTTAAAGTTCTTTTGGATGGCGTGTTGTGCTTTTAAAATGGCTTCGTCACCATGGTCGAGTTTGGGCTTAAATACGTGATAAAAGCGCTGTTCTCTGGGCGCAGTATCCACTAATAGAAATTTCCCTAACTGTCGCATGACGTGAGAGTTTGTGTATTGCGCGACTAACTCAAGCCCTAAATCAATCCAGCTCATCAAACCGCCCGCAGTAATGATATCCATATCATTGATTAAAAGCTTGTCAACATTTAGTGAGACACTGGGATAACGCTTACCAAAATTATGCGACAAGGCCCAATGCGTGGTGACACAGCGATTGTCGATTAACCCAGTTTCCGCCAACACGAATGCGCCAGCACATACTGAACAAATGATTGCGCCAGCACCATGCTGCGCTTTTATCCAAGTAATGAGCGTCTCATCCGGTGCAAGATAATAACTATCATCCAAGCAAGGGGGTAAAATAATAATATTAAAAGGATTTGAGTATGCGTCACTTGAACGGTTAAGCGATTCGGTATCACAGATTTGTGTTTGGAAAATATCGCTGTAGCCATATTCTGCTGCAATTGTATTTGCGAGGTAAAACTGCTCGGTCAATCCCTGTACTGCTGACAAGAGTGCTCCCGGATAATGCACAATACCAATCTGGACTCTCGAATTTGTCATTTTAAGCCTGTTTTATGTCATTTTTGCCTCCTAAACATCCTACGGTTTTGTTGAATAATCTCAATACAATGTTGATACAACAATTGTCTTACCATTCATTATCATGTGTTTAACTCAAAACAAAATAAGGACGTCAAATGAGCGAATTAACAACGATTAGAGACATTGCTGGTTTGGGCCATCAATCATCTGCAATCAGCGATTCGGCGCTTGTTATCATTGATGCGCAAAATACCTACTGTGAAGGTGTTATGAAATTGGACGGTGTAGATACTGCACTGGACGAATGCAAAGTGATGCTAGACCGATTTAGAGAAGCAGGCAGACCGGTTTACCACATTCGACACGATGCAGGTCCTGGAAGCCCCTATGACGTGAGTGCGCCTATTGGACAAATCGTCGACCTGCTTGCACCAATTGAAGGTGAGCCTGTCATTACCAAAAATTATCCAAACTCGTTTACGCAGACAGACTTAGAATCCTTGCTAAAAGAGGAGGGCGTTGCCAACCTTATCTTGGTCGGATTTATGTCGCATATGTGTGTCAACTCAACGGCTAGAGGCGCATTTAGTTTAGGCTTTAATCCAACTGTGGTTGCATCCGCTACGGCTACACGCGCATTGCCTTCAAAGGTGACTGGCAACGACGTACCATCAGAACATGTCCATGAAGCCGCATTAGCAGCACTGTCTGATTTACCCTCGGCGGTGGTGTCAACGACGTCTGATGTCCCGGCTTGAGCACATAATATGCATATGAGTGCAATCCGCTAAAATCTTGTTTTAGCGGATTTTTATTAAGTTTCTTCTGTCTTCCTTGTGCTAACAACCTCGTAGCTAGCCGGCAGATTGACAGGCTTATAATCAGATAAATTCTCCATGCGTGTTTTAACCGAGTCGTGTATTTTTGCGCCTTCGGAAATCAATCTCGGTTCTTCTTTGGGCAGATAAAAACCCAGTAGCCCTTTGGACTTAGAGAATTCTCTGCGCGTTACTCTTTTTGGGATGTACTCTTGCCACTTCCACAGTTTACTATCAAGTTCGTCATGTGCTTTTGCAGTTGGGTTGGGCTGTGCATATTCTTGAGCGGCGTTTTTGCGAGGGTTTCCAGCTACAATTTCATTGTAAGAAACTGAATTTACATCGAGTTCAAATTTCACGGCTTCATTAATCATCCATTCTAAAGTGATTTTTGACAAGCCACTATCTTGCTCTTGATAACCGCCGCCGACATCTGAATGCACACCAGCAAACCACACCTGTTGAACATCTTGCATTATTGGCTCTTCTTGATTTTTAGGCTTAAAAGGGCCGCTCCAGTATTCTTCTCCTTCCGCCCATAGATATGGCCTGAACATTCTGCGTTTTTCATCAATCGATAGTGCATGCCTCACTACTTCAATACTTGGATTCTTTTGCGTATATGCAAGCTGTGTTGTGGAAGGTAAATACAAGCGGTCTTTACGCGGTACAATCATTGAACTTACAGTGTCCCAAATACCAAGGAACTTAATTGGGATCCGTTGAGGATTGAGGGCTTGGTTAAACAATCTGACGCCCTCAAAGGTATTGGTTACCGATATTTGTTTGTAGGCAACAAACGCGTATACATATAGATGCTTTTGATGCACAGATAATAAACCAATGGTATTGATGAATCCCGCTAGGGCTCTAACGGTATAAGCACCTCGACTGAAACCAAACAGGTATACGTTGTCACCTTTCTTGTAATTGTTAGCCAGAAACTCATATGCATCCAACACGTTCTTATCAAGGCCATAGCCCATCATCAATCCAGCATACTTTGCACTAGCGGCTTTGAGTTTTCCCCAATCGCTACTTGAGCTTAGCGTGCCTACACCAGGATCGTAATAAACTAACTGTTTCGCATTCTTCTTTAGTACTCTATAAAGCTTCAATACATTGGAATGCTCATCGTTTATTTCATTACCGGTTCCATCACAACAAATAACTATATTTTTTGGCATAATCATCCTTTTTTTATTGTCTCAAAGCAGCATCGAAGCTGACCGAGATTTATGAACATCCTATTACCATTCATTGAGCATAGGAGAAAAGTAATGAGTAATCAAAGATATGGAATTAATGTCGAGGGTAGAAAAGAACGCTTCGGATGACTTTGAATTTGAATCAATCGAACAATTATTTTTTTCGCTTATTGAGAAATAATAGCAGTTCATTAAACTGCGTTTTTCGAAGGCCAATTTCAGAAAACTGCACTTTTTGGTCGCCTTGGGAAACTTCATAGCACCTGAATGGAAATACCCAGCTCTTGGATGATTTAACGCTAAACGAGTCATTGAGATTAATTGACGAAGGGCGGAAAAACACTGAGTAAGAATTCGCACCTGAAAACGATGATTCGTTAATTGTGACATCATAATTTTCCGCAGTTTTATACGCAGTGCCAACCATCCAAACACACCAGGTTAAAAGCAAAAACATTGCGACTGAAAGCACATTATCGAGCGTCAAACTCCAAACTAAATTTGAAACTATCACTAAAACTATCGCGCAGATAACAAGATAAGTTTTAAAGCAAAAATCATTTTTCCATTTCGAATATTTATATGTCATTGTTATTTCCGTGTTTAGCTCTAATTTATTACGTAAGTATAGCGCTAAATTATGGCAAGCTCAGTCACGTATACTTATGTCATTGATATAGTTGGAATTTACACTTCTCCACAGGCTCAGTAATTACGTATAATGTATATTATGTTAAATTAAAATAATCCACACAGTATCCACATATGCACATCAATCCCCTACTTTTTTATACATAAGAAAAATTAAAAAAAGAAAAACCGCTGGCTCGACAATCAAAATGAAATATAAAGTACTCTAATGTAAATTGACTACTTGTATCGCGACAAACACAAACAATGCGTGAAAGAATGAAAGCCAATTAAAGGAAATAATTGGCAGAAATCGGTTTATCCAAAGTTATAAGACTGTTTAAAAAAATTCCCTAACCAAAACTAGCAACAACCGACGGGATCCAATTGCTCATGGCAATACTAAACAAACCAGTAATAAATACTAATGAGATACTCAATAACCCAAGGCTTGATACAAGTTTTAAAATCTCGTTTTGTGTTGTTTTTGCGTATCGTACAATTTCATAGATGACTAAAGGCATAACATATGAAAAGATGCTTATCGTCAATACAGTTGGGCCCGTGAATGTTTTCATCTCAATACCTACCGTACCAAATAGCATTAACCATGCGAACATAATTAATCGAAAAAACAACACACCATTAGCTGCTAAGAATAATCTTGTAGCCCAGATTTGATGTCGTAAAAAATCTCTTTTTCGCGCATGCCAAACAGCAAAAAGACTACTTAGTAATACAACAACACCTCCAAATAAAGTTAATCCATGCAAAACTGCATTTCCTACTGTTCCTCGAAAAAGAATAAGGTAAATACCAGCGATCGAAACAACACACGCTAAACAGACAAACAAACGTCCATTGTATCTGTGAAAACGCGTGTAGCGCTGTCTAATTTGAGGGATCAATTGTAAATTCCCCCCTATAAGCATAATGATGGCAAACAACACATGCACACCATACATTATGTTCCCTGCTCCATCGCCCTCAATGTATGCGCTTTTATTAAATGTATTCCAATTGCTAATATCCAAGTTCATCGTTGACATTCCGTAACCCAGAACTAAATATGCAACGAAAAATATCTGTGCAAAAACCAAGCTAATAAACCAGATATTCACACTGCTGTTAAGAATTTTGTTGTGATTAAAATTCGATTGACCTGAGAACCTAGATGCTGATTGTGATGCCATTGTTTGTCGCCTATTAAAATAATTAGAAGTCCATATTTTGTAGGCCGTAAATATCAAAATCCTGTCATAATCTGAATCTGACTATCAAAAACTGCAACATATATTAACAAAATAGGTTTTGATCACTTTAGAGCAGCGGCATAAGATTTATAAAGTAGAAAAATGGAACGTACTATGGAACACGATACTGCTTATTATCTGCTGCTTGCCGTCGCTGGGTTGCTGTTAGTCAAACAGTTGTTCGTGGCGAATAAACAACTATCCCATATTTTATTTGCTGTGTTTTGTACTTCTTTATGTATGGTCGCCGTCAAACATCTTAGTGCAGATAAAATTGGGGTTTATCACCACGTTATTGGGTTAGCCACTTGTGCAACATGCAATGTAGTGTGGCTGATCTCTCGTTGTTTATTTCGAAAAAACGATGCCGTGACTAAACGACATTTTTTTGTGGCAGG
>DDLV01000162.1 GCA_002340325.1 Glaciecola sp. UBA2563
GCGTGCGAGCACAAGGATGTGCTCGCCCGAGCGAACAGGGATGTGTATAGCGACTTTTAAATACAAAAATCCCGCAGCCAAAAAGAATCGCTTAAACGATCAGCATTAAGTCAAAGACGAGATCTTGTTGATTGAGTTGCTGCCTGTGCGGCAGTAAAAAGAGGACAGTTCGTTGAGTATTCAAAAAACAAGCGAATTAAAAATGAATTAATTTCTATGATACGCCAGTTTATCGCAAACCAACGAAACTGATTGACACCTTTTATTAATTCGCTTGAACAGTAGATGTACCCAGTGGTGCAGTTTCTCTCTACGAGTTAACCATCTCTTTTACAGTTTTACCAAAACTCATTCCGACGCTTTTTGACGCTGGAATTTGAATTGTTTTTCCTGTTTGCGGGTTACGACCACTGCGAGCAGCGCGCTCTGATGTTTTTATCGTGGCAAAACCGGTAAGGGAAACGGAGTCTCCACTTTTTAATGCTTCGGTAATTGAAGCTGTGATAGCATCTAAAGCTCTGCCGGCATCAGCCTTAGACATTTCTGCAGAGTCTGCCATTGCGTTGACAAGTTCTGATTTATTCATAAGTTTGGTTTTCCTTTTTTTGTTTTAACGTGTGAAGTAATAGAAAGTAACGCTGAATTCGTCAATGTAAAAACGTAAATTTAATGTTAATTACTAGGGCGTGTTGACCTTGGAAAAAGATATCAATCTCTTGCGCCCCAAGTCACCTCTTGCACTTCCAAGGCAAATTGTCCCTGTTGTTTATCAGTGATCATAAAACCCAATTGCGTGACATCTCGCCATTTCAACATAGGCGCTTGTTGTACACTTCTGCCGCGCCAGACAGGCACAAATTCGCGCAATCGGAAGCTCAGCACATTCACTTCATTCTCAACTGTGTCAAACGCAACAGCATAGGCAACGCCGTCGAGTCTCGTTGTTGTGCGGAAGCGAAGTTGATATCTTCTGCCATCTCCCTTTATTCTTAACTTCACCAATGCGTCGTCTTTTACGTTTGCGAGGCTGATAGCGCTTCTCACCGATGCAAACCCGCCGTTGTTTTCTAAAGATACGGTGCCTGAAAAAACATAATGTCCGTCAACTTCACGCATTTCGCTTTGGGAAATCCCTCCCATGACTCTATCGTCGATACTTGCCCACTCACTCAACATAGTCTCCTCCAAATTAGCGCTTACACTTTCAATCAAGCAGGAAAATAAAAATACAACGACTAAAATACGCACGTAGCTTCTCACTTAAGACAATTAGAGTTAACTAGTACGACATGTGGGCATACAAGGATTAAAGTCGCTCTACTACTTTGATTTACTTTGCACAATCAACAATAATTAGGAAGTTGTATGCTGGTGTTAGTCTCATTTCAATATTATGCCCGCTAACTGTACATCACATCTGTTGACCTTCATTTAGAATTTGCGCAACGGATGCTAAACAAAATCTAAGGAAAAAATTTTTGCGACCCGCCCGATTCCCCGTCAATGACGAGGCCAAGTTTAACTGGTCGATTATCAACAAAATGTGGCCATATTTACTCGAGTTTAAGGCGCGTGTGTGGCTCGCAATGCTGTGTCTGATTGCAGCAAAAGTTGCCTCTGTAACACTGCCTTTCGTCCTAAAACATGTTGTTGACAACCTCAATTTGGAAACAGGACTTGAACAAGCAATGTCCGTCATTATTGCGCTGGTAATTGCATACGGTGCGCTTCGGTTTGCAAATGTACTATTTGGCGAGATCAGGGACACACTGTTTGGTCGAGTCACTGAGCGAGCTATGCGGCGCTTGGGGTTAAGCGTATTTAAGCATCTGCACAAGCTCGAGCTCAACTTCCATTTATCCCGTCAAACCGGAGGATTATCTCGAGATATCGAACGTGGTGTTT
Organism: Glaciecola sp. UBA2563; assembly: GCA_002340325.1. Classification (GTDB taxonomy): domain Bacteria; phylum Pseudomonadota; class Gammaproteobacteria; order Enterobacterales; family Alteromonadaceae; genus Glaciecola. The sequence goes on from DDLV01000162.1 coordinate 1,906, forward strand.
CTGGAATAAGCTTTTTAATGCGTTTTATGGTGTTTAACATAGGTCCTACATTGCTTGAACTTGTGATGATTGTTGGGATTTTACTATACAACTACGGATTTACGTTCGCCGGTATCATTTTGTTCGCCGTCATTAGTTATGTTTGGTTTTCGGTAAAGGCTACTGACTGGCGAACCAAATTCGTCAAGGCACAAAATCAAGCAGACAATGCTTCGAGCACCAAAGCAATAGACAGCTTATTGAATTTTGAAACCGTCAAATACTTTAACAATGAAGCATTCGAGGCGACTCGATATGATAATGGACTGGCAGATTGGGAATTAGCTCGGCGCAAAAACAGGCTTTCGTTGTTCGCATTAAATGGCGGTCAAGCACTTATCATCGCTTGCGCCATGACGTCTATGTTGGCAATGGCCGCGTTTCAAGTCGCGGATAAACAGATGACCATTGGTGATTTTGTCCTAGTAAATGCGTTTACCATGCAAATCTTTATGCCATTAAACTTCTTGGGGTTTGTCTACAGGGAAATCAGAGGCTCCCTCGCTAATATAGAAAACTTGTTTGAGCTGCTTGCCAGGCAACCAAAAATAGTCGACAAATCTGACGCAAAAACACTCAATATAAAAAATGCGAGTATTAAATTTGAAAACGTGAGTTTTTCTTATGATCCAAAACGTCCAATTCTTAAAAACCTTAGTTTTGAAATAAAGCCTGGGCAAAAAGTGGCGGTTGTAGGTGACAGTGGTTCAGGCAAGTCTACCCTGGTCAAACTTCTTTTTCGCCTTTATGACGTCAACGACGGACGAATTTTAATTGACGGCAGCGATATAAGCGATGTCAGCCAGGCGAGTTTGCGTCAACAAGTCGGTATCGTTCCTCAAGACACCGTGCTGTTCAACGACAACCTTTATGAAAACATTAAATATGGTCGAACTGATGCAACGGACAAAGACATACAAGATGCAATTAATCTCGCACATCTCGATGGATTTGTAAAAAGCTTACCAGAAGGATTAGATACGCAAGTCGGCGAACGTGGACTGAAGCTCTCTGGTGGCGAAAAACAACGTGTTGCCATCGCTCGCGCCGTATTGAAAAACGCACCTATCATGGTGTTTGATGAAGCGACAAGCTCATTAGATTCGGCGTCCGAGCAAGCAATTCTATCCGCGATGAAGACCCTTGAAAAAAACAATACAAGTTTGGTAATCGCTCATCGGTTAAGCACTATTGTTGACGCTGATGTCATTATTGTCATGCGCGAAGGTGAAATAGTAGAGAAAGGTACGCACGACGATTTGCTTGAAAGCGGCGGCGCTTACCACGGCCTTTGGCAAGCGCAACACCAAAAATCTACAGCGTCAATTTAACGATGGCGTTAGGCCTGCTTAAGATGATCGGCGACAAGAAATGCCATTTCAAGTACTTGGTCCGCATTTAAACGCGGATCACACTGCGTCTTATAAGCCTGCGACAAATCTTCATCAGAGATTTCATACGCGCCACCAGTGCATTCAGTCACATGTTGACCCGTCATTTCTAAATGAATACCGCCTGCATGCGTTCCCTCAGCATCGTGGACATCAAAAAACTGTTTAATTTCTTTTAAGATTGCATCAAAGTTTCGCGTTTTAAAACCGGAGGATGCTTTAAAGGTATTTCCATGCATTGGATCTGAGCTCCACACCACATGCCTATCCTCCGATTTAACTCTGCGCAGTAACGGCGGTAAGTTATCGGCGAGCGTATTTGCTCCCATTCTGGTGATCAACGTAAGACGGCCAGGCAGATTATCAGGATTCAAGGCGTCGATAAGTTGAATTAGCTCATCCGGCTGCATGCTAGGTCCGATCTTAACCCCAATGGGGTTGTTGATACCTTTAAAAAACTCAACATGCGCATGATCGAGCTGACGTGTTCGCTCGCCTATCCACAACATGTGCGCCGAACAATTATAAGGCTTACCAGTCAAAGTATCGATGCGCGTTAAGGCTTGTTCATAGTTGAGCAATAAGGCTTCATGACTCGTGTATAAAGACGTTTCGTGCAGCGCTGCTGTATTTTGACTGTTTAGCCCAATTACCTCCATAAAAGCTAAGGTATCTTGTATTCGATTTGCCAGATCTAGATATTTATCCTTAAGTGGATTGTTTTCTAGAAACGTCATATTCCACCGGTTCACTTTGTGCAAATCTGCTAACCCACCCTGGGCAAACGCTCTAAGTAGGTTTAGCGTTGCGGCCGCGCGATGATAAGCATCTAACATTCTTGACGGGTCGGGTTCTCTTGCTTGGGCCGTAAACTCAAAACTATTGATAATATCGCCTCGATAAGTAGGCAATGAAACGCCGTCTTTAACTTCCACATCACTTGAACGCGGTTTTGCATATTGACCTGCCATTCTTGCCACTTTCGTGACTGGACAGCGACCAGCAAACGTTAACACAATGGCCATTTGGAGCAGCACTTTAAAGGTGTCGCGTATTTTGGGTGCATTAAATTCATCAAATGACTCAGCGCAATCTCCTCCTTGCAACAAAAACCCATGCCCCATTGCGATATCACCTAGCTGTTTGTAAAGCTGCCGCGTTTCTTCAGCAAAAACCAGCGGTGGATATGATGCAAGAGATGATTCTACTGTTTTTAGCTTTTCAGGATCGTTGTAGGTAGGTTGTTGCAGGATTGGCTTTTCTCGCCAACTGTCAATACGCCAATCAGACACGGTTTTTCCTTATTTACATGTTTGTTTTTATGATAGACTAACAAGAAAACTAGCGAAGCCTTCTCATTCGGGCCAACGGGCGCGAAGAATAACATAAGATAGTGGCATTATTTAACCACTAAATAACGTTTTGATGTCGATTTATCGTTTAGCTCAATAAAGTCTTGGTTATACAGCGCCTGCATAGAAACAGACTTTATCACGTCATTTACTTTACCTTGGTTTAACACTTGGTGTTTTTTTATCAGCATGGCGTGCGATGCAAATTCTAGTGTTTGATTAACGTCGTGATGACTTTGAATAACAACGTTGCCCAACTGACTGACATTAGCAATTAACTCAAGTGTCTTTATTTGAAAAAATGGATCGAGTTGTTGCGTGGGCTCGTCCAATAAAACCAATGCATTACCCTTTTCAATGGCCGGCCATACTTGTGTTAAATGAAGCGCAATGTACACGCGTTGTTGCTCACCGCCCGAGAGTGAAAATACTGGTTTATCTTGCAACTGCTCCAACTGCAAAGTATCAAGAAGTAGCTCAGGAATGTGAAAAGACTGGTGCAACATAAAAAAGCATTCTTTTACGGTTACTTCAAAATAGAGCTGGTGCTTTTGCGGTAATAAACAACGAAATTGTGCATGTTCGATTTGTGGTGGCTTATCAATATTCATATCATGCCAAAGCAGTCGGCCTTCAATTTGCAACAGACCGGCGATTGCAGTAAGGACAGACGATTTGCCACTGCCATTTGGACCTAACAGATGCCAACACTCGCCGCTATTGAATTCAGCAGAGACTTCAATCAGGCGATTTGGGCTAGAGAGAGAGTGTAGTTGCAACATCAATTAACGCCCCTACTTAAATTACACGGTGTTACGAAGAGAATGCAGTGCAGTTCCCTTCATCAATAACCATATAAAAAGCGGCGCGCCTATCGTCGCTGTTAATAGTGAAACGGGCAGCGGGATCGAGGTGAAATGCTCATTGATGATAGCGCACAAGGTTAATACACCTGCTCCAGTAATGCCGGATAACGGAACGATTTTCGAATTATTATAGCCATAAATGCGCCGCAACATATGAGGTATTATTAGCCCGATAAACGCAATTGAACCTGCTATTGAAACAGATAGCCCCACCATAAGCGCAATTAACATTAGTACTTTGCGTTGGAATCGATAGACATCTAAGCCCTTTACCTGTGCCGTCTGCTCACCAAACAGTAACCAATTTAGGTGATGGGTACTTTGAAAAAGTAAAAATAAACATACCAACATAACCGCGCAGGCTACCGCCAGGCTATACCAGTTGGCGTTGTTTAATGAGCCCATTAACCAAAACGTTAAGTTTTGTAGCTGAGTCGGCGGCAAGACTAAATATAACCAAGCAACTGCCGCTGCCAAAATGGTCGAAATTGCAATACCTGACAGTATGACAGTAGCTGGATTGAAGCCGATGCGTTTTGATAGTTTAAAGATGAGCGTGCCACTTAATAGCGCGCCAATAAAACACATAGCAGGAAGCAAAACCGATAGAATTAAAGGCGAAAGAAATAAAGCGATACCAAGCCCGTTTATTAGCAAGAAATAAAGTGCGGCCATAGCGCTTGCGCCACTTGCAATGCCGAGAATACCCGGATCAGCTAATGGGTTTTTTAATAGTATTTGCAGCGCGGCAGATGCGCTGCATACACCAAAACCCACCACCAAACATGTCATCATTATTGGTAATTTTATGTTGATGAAAATATGTTGTCCAAGCGCTGAATTCATCTCCCACGGAAGCAATAAGTAAACGCCACACAATAGCAATAGTGCTGCGCTATAAATACTAAATGGTCGAGTCATTGGCTGTTGTTGACTGTTAGGTCATTTTGGCAATACGCGCTATTAAGCCATCACTTGCTTGCTCAATAAGTGTCAACACTAACTCAAATCCGCGTTTTCCTGAATAATAGGGATCTGGTACTTCATCATACTCGCTATTTGCAAATTTCATCATGAGATAAATTTTGTGCTTATATTCATCAGGGCAAATTTTGTGTAAATTGCGTTCATTTTCGCGGTCCATCGGTATAATTAAATCAAACGATTCAAAATCACTTTCGGTGACACGTCGACATTTGAGTTTTGATAAGTCGTAACCAGACGCCCGCGCAACATCTTGCGAACGCTTATCCGGTGCTGCACCAACGTGATATCCCGCTGTCCCCGCACTGTCAATTCGCAAGTTTAAGCCTGCTTGTTTTGCTTTTGTGGCAAAGACACCTTCCGCAGTGGGTGAGCGGCAAATATTGCCAAGACATACAAATAAAACAGAATTTATAGTGCCAGATTTAGCCATACTGAACTTTCCAATTTGTTTGTAACAGCGCTTTTTAATTATGTATTTTTTGTTTAGTTAAGCTCAGTTTAAGTGTTGCTGATAGAAACATCGTTCATTTGATTGTAGGATTTAGTAATTTGAAAGTCGCTGTGAACCCATTCCCTGGGCGCTCTGCGAAAACATCCATGTTTTCGAAGCTTTCAAATTACTAAGTCCTACAATCAACTGTAATTCGACGTCTTAGAAATTCATCAACACTTAAACAGAACAAAGCCAATGTTCTAATTCTTATTAGGACAATGTTGAAGTACTATTCCACGCAAGTAACCTATTGTACGCAGCGCGTTTCTTCAATACTGGTTTCGACTGAAAGTCTACTTCAGCAAGAAGTGGCGCATCAATCATTTTCTCCAAAGTAGCAACATTTTCCTCGTAATACGCCATTTTTTCAATGCATTGATTGGCAACCCAGCCAACTACTGGGGTACCATCGGCAACAATGCTCTCATAAGTCAAAACAGCGTGATTCAGACACCCGAGTCGCATACCGACGATTAGGATTACCGGAATCTGATTTTGCTGTACAAATTGGGATAAATATTCTTCGTTGTTTATCGGTAGCCGCCAACCACCTGCCCCTTCTATTAGCAATAATTTTGGCTGCGTGGCTACAACTGCTTCATATGCGTCTTGTAATGCATCGAGTGTTATTTTTTCAGACACTTCTTGTGCTGCAATGTGAGGCGCTATTGCAGGTTCATATGCCAGGGGATTTACTAACTCGTAGGCGATTGATTGGGAACTTGCCGCTTGTAATGCCAGCGCATCGCTATTTCGAAGCCCGTTACTGGTCGTCTCACAACCTGCTGAGATGGGCTTAAATCCTTGGCACTTGGAATAAATGGATTGCAAATCTTTTAGCAATAAACAACTGACAACCGTTTTCCCAACTTCAGTATCCGTACCTGTGATAAAGAATGTTTGCATACTCATTAATCACGCTCCGCCTTAGATAATTGAAGTTGCAATATTTGGTATTCAAGAAAGTAACGCTGCCCATAGAGTGCCTGCCACGAACGAGACAGCGCCTTAGACTCAGCGACTGAAAACCTCCTGGGGCTTTTCACGTTAACTAGGGGCTGATAAACGCCTGCTCCCACATTCGTCATCCGTTTTAAAAGTGCATTGACACTCTTGCCTTCATCAAAATATGTTAGTGTTTCTGTTTTTACATTGAATAAACTGTTCGCTGCCATAAACCACTGAGAAGTAGAGGGCAACACTGCCATCTTGGGTGTAAAGCCAGTTTTAGCCCAAGCGGCTTTTAATGACGCAAAAGATTCATCAACCAATATGCGCAGTACTGCTTGACCATCGTGTTTAAGCACACGCCGTATTTCCCTCAAACACACAAATGGATCGGGACACCATTGCAATGCCATATTGGATAGGACAACATCGACGCTATTGTCTTGAAGCGGCAGTGCGGTTGCATCTGCGCAGATTTCATTCTTACGTTTTTTTGAAAGGTGTTTTTGACTGCACTTGAGCATTGTCATGCTTATGTCAAGATTAATCCAAACCATTGGGGATTGAACTACGAGTTTTGATAAAACGCCGGTTCCGCATCCAATGTCCAATACCCGCTCTTTTTGGGTCAAGTTAGGACATGATAGCAACATATCCTGTGCTGATAGCCGCTGAACATGTGCAAATTCATCGTAACTCTCTGCAGCAGCAGTGAATGATTCACGTACTGTTGGTTTGCCAAACGCGGTAACACCCGAATGTTTTGCTGGTTTTCGTACTGGTTTAGAGAGCGCTTTTTTTGCAACATGTGTTGCTACCTTGCAATCCATCAAATACACCTTTCCCGAAAACCATATTCAAGTTTCATCTTGTCTCGCAATATACATAAGGCATCAATGAGTGATTCGATATCTTTTTTGCTGTGTGAGGCACTTAAGGTAATGCGCAATCTCTCTGCATTTTTGGGCACCGTGGGCGTTCTAATAGCGCCAACCAAAACGCCGAGATCGCTTAGAAATTCAGATGCTTTGATTACCGATGTCGAACCGCTAAGAATAATCGGTTGTATGGCTGAATACGACTCAGACACTTCGATATCGTTTGCAACGCTAAGTCGTCTGAACGTTTCAATATTCTCGTGTAAACTAGCTCTAAATGCGCCAGTCATCATCTTTGTCAGCGCGGTATCTGTTGCTTTCGCAATGGCGGGACACAATGCAGTGCTATATACGTAATGCCGCGCAAAGTTTTGTAAATACAGGATCAAATCTGAAGAACCCGCCACGAAAGCGCCTTGCGTACCAAGCGATTTACCAAAGGTTCCCATTACAATATCGATGTCGTCATACTGCTGTGGGTCTTCAAGACCACAACCTTCCTTGCCAATAACGCCTATAGCATGCGCTTGATCGAGCATTACACAGATTTCATTTTTCCGTGCCTTTAATGCAAGCAACCCAGATACAGGCGCGCAGTCACCATCCATACTGAATACACCTTCTGAAGCAATCAGATAGTGTTCATGTTGATTATTGTCGATGAACTTTTGCGCGTTATTCGGCTGATTGTGCGCAAAACGGTAATACCCTTGCGCATACGACATAGCTGCTTCAACAAATGACGCGTGCATCAACTTGTCTGAAACAACGCCTAAAGAATGTCGACTATTGGGAAATGGTTTTGCCAATGCTTGACATATCGCTTGATTCGCAGCAAAACCTGAAGAAAAAAGCATTGCGGATGATTGCTGAGTGAGTTCGGCAAGTCTAGATTCCAGTGCTCGGTGCTGATGATGATAACCACAGACAACGGGAGATGCTGTACTGCTTGCACCGAATGCCGCCAAACCTTCAGTATATGACTGCAGCACATCCTGATCTTGACTAAGGCCCAAATAATCATTGCCTGCAAAGTTAATCAAGTATTTGTCGTCAATCTGGATCAAGCCCTGCTGCTGTTGAGTGACAGTTTTCACTCCCCTCAACAAGCCACCTTGCTCACGTTGAACAAGCGCATCCTGAATAAAACCGAATGGCATTACCGAGCACTTATCTCTTTTATGGATGTTTTTGTCGCATCTATAAATAAGTCCGAATTTGAGGTTTGCGCAGTATTATAGGATGCATCTTGACCCGTTTTTTGTTCAAGCTCATCAATAATTCGTTGTTCAAGAGATTCGTCTGATAAACTTTTCGTTTGTTCACGATTGATCCCAAGCTTTTTAAAAAGCTGCACGTCTTCGTGCGTTTCCGGGTTAGAGGTTGTTAACAATTTACATCCATAAAAAATTGAGTTAGCACCCGCCATAAAACAAAGTGCCTGCATTTGCTCATTCATTGATTCACGGCCTGCACTTAACCTCACATAACTTTCAGGCATCATGATTCTGGCAACAGCAATGGTTCGCACGAACTCAAATTCATCCAAATCATCGACTGAGTCCAGTGGCGTACCTTTTACTTTAACCAACATATTGATGGGGACGCTTTGAGGATGCTCCGGCAAATTTGCTAGTTGTTGCAGCAAAGCAGCGCGATCTTGAGCAGACTCTCCCATCCCAACAATGCCTCCGCTACATACATTCATTCCAGCATCACGCACATTTTCCAGCGTATCAAGTCTGTCTTGATACTGCCGAGTGGTGATAATTTCGCCGTAGAATTCAGGTGACGTATCAAGGTTGTGATTGTAATAATCCAGGCCAGCTTGCTTGAGCGCGTGAGCCTGGTGGTTGCTAAGCATTCCCAGTGTCATGCAAGTTTCCAATCCCAGTTTTTTAATCTCCTCAACCATTTTTGTCACATAAGGCATGTCTTTGTCTTTTGGGTTTCGCCAAGCAGCGCCCATACAAAAACGTGTAGAGCCTGCCGCTTTAGCGCGCTTTGCGCTTTCGACTACATTTTCAATTTCCAGCAGTTTTTCAGTTTCGAGACCTGTATCATATCGCGCGCTTTGCGGGCAGTATTTGCAGTCTTCAGGACAAGCGCCCGTCTTGATTGATAAAAGCGTGCTAACTTGAACATGATTGGGGTCGTGAAATTGTCGATGAATGGTTTGTGCCTTGAATAACAAATCATTAAATGGCATTTCAAAAAGTGACGTTACTTCATGCAGTTTCCAGTCGTGCCTGCTAGCAGTTGACTGACTTGAAGATTGTTTTGTAGAGAATCGTGTATCGTTGTCTGAGCTGTTTGCTTCCATTTTCGTACTTTACAACAAGTTTAATGCGTCCTAGTCTATGCGCTCGATGCGAGTTGTCAATCTAGCTCAACACTCGCGCTTTACATTTGGTTAATTTTTACACAGGGTAATTCGTGGATAACATTCAATTCGATCGTGAACACATCTGGCACCCATATACATCTGCAATTGAACCATTACCTTGTTATGAAGTGACTGCGGCAAATGGCGCTGAAATTACCCTTGCAAATGGCAAAAAGCTAGTCGAAGGAATGTCATCATGGTGGGCCTGCATTCACGGATATAACAATAAGAGAATAAATGAAGCCGCGAAAGCGCAGTTAGATACCTTTTCTCACGTCATGTTCGGTGGGCTAACGCATAAACCAGCCATTGACTTAACCTCGCGTTTGCTGGACATGGTCCCCATAGGTTTATCACGTGTATTTTTATGTGATTCTGGTTCAGTGTCTGTGGAGGTTGCCATTAAAATGGCGATTCAATACTGGGCCGTGCAAGGTCAACCGCAAAAAGCAAAATTAGTTGCGCCACGCAATGGATATCACGGCGATACATTTGCTGCAATGTCAGTTTGTGACCCGATTAACGGAATGCACAGCTTGTTTAAAAAATCGCTCATACAACATCATTTTGCCCCTGCCCCGCAAACGGCATTTGGTAAAACATGGAATCCAGACGACATTGCGCCGCTAAGAGATATTTTTGAACAGCATCACGAAGAGGTAGCCGCATTGATTCTGGAGCCTGTTGTACAGGGCGCTGGTGGAATGAGGATTTATCATCCCGAGTATGTGCGTGCTTGTAGGCAGCTTTGTGATGAGTTCAATATTTTGTTGATTTGTGACGAGATTGCAACTGGGTTTGGTCGCACAGGAGAGTTGTTTGCTTGTAATCACGTCGATGTCACACCAGATATACTTTGCCTTGGCAAAGCGCTCACCGGTGGTTATCTCTCTATGGCAGCTACACTTTGTACTGAACAAGTCGCACTTGGTGTTTGTGAAGGCGAACCTGGCGTTTTTATGCATGGTCCAACATTCATGGGCAACCCGCTAGCGGCAGCAATTGCAAAGACAAGCATTGATGTCTTGCTTGAGAGTAACTGGCGTGCGAACGTCAATAGAATAGAACAACAATTAAAAATTGGACTAACACATCTACAAGATCATGCCGCAGTTGCTGACGTCCGCGTGCTAGGCGCAATAGGTGTTGTGGAGATGAAGACGGACGTAAATGTCACAAGACTTCAATCCGTATTTATTGCAAACGGCGCTTGGATTCGACCTTTCGCAAAACTGATTTATCTTATGCCTCCGTACATTACCTCTGATAAACAACTCGCTATTCTGTGTAATGCCATAGAAAAAGGTATTCATACTTGCTTTTAGAGGGCTAGTTTGAGGTGGCTTGAGTAGCGACTTGCAGACATACCACATGGTATGCCTGGATTAAAGTCGTGGTCCGTGCTAACAAGCGTATTTCGAGCGCTTGATAGCGTTATAAACGTTGTCGGTCAATCGAAATTACGCGATTTTAAATTGGCTGACAATGCTCTGCAGATTCGAACTTAGTGCGGTAAGGTGTTGACTCGCCTCGGTGGATTGATTGGATGACAATTTAGTTTGATCCGTTGCATCTTTAATCTGAGATAAATCAGACGATACGACACTAAAAGCAGCTTGTTGATCGTTTGCTGCATTGAAGATATCACCATTGCACGTTTTTATCTGCGTAATTTTTTGATTAATTTTGTCAATGTATTGTTGCGCTACTTTAGCGGCATCCACCGTAGCAAATGCTTCTGTTCTATTTTTTACAAGAGACTCCGAGGCTAATTCAACGTATCTATTTAGGCTTGTAATTGAACTGACGATTTCTTCAGTGGAATCCTTAGTCCTTTTTGCAAGTGTTCTCACTTCATCCGCAACGACAGCAAAACCGCGTCCCGCTTCACCTGCCCTAGCAGCTTCAATAGCGGCGTTTAATGCCAACAAGTTAATTTGCTCGGTGATCCCATTTATGAGTTCTAGCACTCTACCTATATTTTCGTTCTCTTGCTGTAGCTGCGTAAACACGCTATTTGAGTTCTCCAACTCTGACGCTAGTGCAGTAATGTGATTCACTGTGCTGTTCATGGTGTCTAATACTTCATTTGCTTCGGTCGCAGTATTATCTGCTGTTTTGGATGCAAAGGTGGCTTGCTCTCCAACCTCAGCGACGCTCCTAAGTACATTTTCATTAGATGACTGAATATTCCCCAGCGCACTTTCTTGTCGATTGACACCTGTGCTTGTGTGATGGGCGACATTGGACAATTCCTCAGCAGCAGCGCTTAATTGAATGGTTGCATCGGATACTTGTACCATCATGCCCTGAATTTTGCCCGTGAAATTGTTAAAATAGCGGCAAAGTTCGCCTATTTCGTTATCGGCAGTATAGTCTAAACGCATAGTCAGATCTCCATTCCCGCTGGCGACTTCTTTTAGCATTGCGGTGGTCTGACTGATGGGTTTGTTGATTGAATTTGCCACGATTAGGCTGATAACACCGCAAATAACTAACGATGCGATAGCGAGGATAATCAGTTGATTTACTGTCGACCCAACAAGGGAGCTAATATCACTTGATTGTTCTTCAATGGACGTTAACGAGTATGATGCCATTTCTACCGATGACTCTGCAATTTGGGGGCCCAATGTGTCCATCGCAGCAACGGCTTCCTTTCTTACCAATACAGTATCTTTAATGATATCTAACGCAGATTGAAAATCTTCCATATTAGATTTGGCACTTGCGAGTAACGCACGTCTTGTTGGGTTTTGAAGTGCTGCTTGCAGGGTTGATATGTTACTCAAAGCCTCTTCAATCTCAGCCGCTGCGCGCTCAACATCTGATAGTTCTTCAGTCACAAGAAATTTGCTGACGTACAGCCTAGAAAGTAACAAACTTTCCTGCACCAATGCAGCATAATACGCCGCTTCCGGATCTGCGTCAGCATATGCCGATGTCATAATCCCGCTCAAGTCATTACGAGCGGTTCGACCGTTTTCGGTGATGCTCTGATCAAACAGACTGTTTTCAAGTCGTTTATTAGGGACCAGTTTATTGTTGAACTGTTCTACGTACTCGCTAGTCATTGACTTGATTTGATTTAAGAGCGTTGACTGCGTTTCCGATTTTGGTCGACTTTCTGCGTTTGCAATTGTTGTCATCATTGATTCTGAGACGGCATTAAATCTCGTAACCAAGGCTTCATCGGTGGTTTGCACATAGTTTTTCATCGTCATGCGTTTACGGTAAATCTGGTCGAGTAATTGATTTGAGGTTTGCGCTTCTTTTGATAGTTCATCAGCCACCACATTGACACTGTCATTCATAAACGCGAGATTTATATAGGTGATAAATGCAATAGCTAGCAAAAAGACAAAGCAAATAACGGGTGACAAATAGGTTTTAGTGTTAATACTTAAATTTTCTAGTGCATTCACGTGGTTGAATCTCCAAAGTGTAATAGAAGAGATGACCATAAGACACAAAATGTAAGCCGATTAAGTATATAGTTGCGCCATCTCTATTATTTTGAAGTTATCGACAGCTGTGTAAAAGAGATTAGTAAGAAGTATGGCAATTAAAGGGCATAAACACGCTAATCTGATAGGTTTCGAAAGTCAGCAGCGTTTAATCCGTGTTTCTTCATAAGCTTATGCAAGTCAGTGCGGTTTCGACCAGCCATTTCAGAGGCTTTTGTCACATTCCCTTCTGTTAACTGAAGCAAGCGACTTAGGTAATTGTGTTCAAAGTTGTCTCGAGCCTGTGTCAATGTCGGCCAATAGCTGCTTTCCATAGAAAGCGCTTGCTCAACCAGTGAGGCAGGTATGACTTTAGATGATGTAAGTGCTACACATCTCTCCACCACGTTGACGAGCTGTCGCACGTTACCTGGCCACTCTGCTTTACTTAATATGGACATGGCATCACCGGAAAACCTGCGCACACTTATGCCGTGTTTTTGAGCGCTTTGTCGCATTAGGTGGTCTGCTAACAATGGCACATCCTCAAACCTTTCTTTTAATCTAGGTAACTCTAAGTTAACCACATTAAGCCGGTAAAAAAGATCTTCTCGAAATGCTTTTTCTTGCATAGCGGTTTGAAGATTTTGATGCGTTGCGGAAATCACTCTGACGTCGACTTCGTATGAGCTGGTACTGCCGACAGGTCTAACGATCCGTTCTTGCAATACCCTGAGCAGTTTTACCTGCAAAGCGATGGGCATATCGCCGATTTCATCAAGGAAAATTGTGCCGCCATTAGCTTCCCTAAATAAGCCAATGTTCGCGCTAACTGCGCCCGTAAACGCGCCTTTTGCATGACCAAATAATTCAGATTCAAGCAAATTTTCAGGAAGTGCTCCACAATTAATCGGGATAAAGGGTTTGTTTGCCCTGTCTGATGCATCATGAATAGCTTTAGCGAGAAGTTCTTTGCCTGTGCCGCTTGCACCTGTAATAAGCACGCTGACATTTTTGTCCGCGATTTGTTTGGCTTGTTTAAGCACATTTATCATTGACGCTGATCGCGTGATGATTTGCTTTGACCAGTCAGCAAAACTTCCTTCAGCCGTTTGGCCAATGGCTTTTTCCAATAACGATTGAAGCTCATCTTGGTCAACAGGTTTTGGCAAAAAACCAAAAACACCTCTTTCTGTTGCAGAGATAGCTTCTTTAATGCTGCCATGAGCAGTCATCATAATCACTGGTAATTTGGGGTGTCGATGCACAATTTCGTCGACCAGTGCAAGACCATCCATGCCGGGCATACGTAGGTCGGTTACAACTGCGTTAAAATCATCACCAAACAGATATTTCAACGCCTCCTCTGGGTGATTTGCACTCGTGACAGAATAGCCCTCAGAAATTAATCTGATGCTCATTAAACGCAGCAGGTTTTCGTCATCGTCAACAAGCAACAATTTGCCTTTATAACCACTATCGATTTCTTGTGCTGCGTTCATTTGTTAGTTCCCGCTAGTCTCTTGCTCTACCATTTCAACTTCTATATTCAATAGTTTCTGCAACTGTTCCTTTTGTTTAGACAATTCAACACCCAATTCCTGTATTCGTTTGACTAGCTGCTGGTTCTCGTATTCTTGCTGTGTGTTTATACGCGTGAGAATCGTAATGGCCGATTCAAATTCCAATTGTTTTTGTGACGGCTCAAAAAAAAGAACTTCCAATGCATCTGAGGTTTCAGGTTCAACCAGGCCTTGTAATTTTGTGATGGTATTTTGCGCGCGCAATCTATATTGATAAGGCGTGTCAGGCGCTTGGCTGAGGAGTACCTGCTTCAGCATATCTACCGGTTCTTCCGTCATTTCTTCAATCATTTGTCGTCTCTGTGGCCATTGGACTTCTGCATTATCAATGAGATACTGGGTCCAAATCCGCAGATCACAGAACTCTTTAAGCTGCCCTTTACACGTTTCACTAAAACATAGTTCTTGTAAATCTGGTTCTTCAACAACCAAGTCTTCACTTGGTACTATCTCAGCCGGCTGTTGGAATTGGGGCAATAGCATACACCCATTAAGGGCCAACATAACAAGCAGAAGCCCTATTAATTTATTCATCGAATTTACCTTTCTGTAAGGTGATTTTAAAACATACATCTGCATCCACAACGTCAATAATCTCTACTTCACCTTGGAGTAGTTTAACGCAATCTGCAACAATGGATAAACCTAATCCAGCGCCCATTACTTTGTCATTACGCTTTATATCTCCTCGTCTGAAGGGTTCAAACAGGTCTGGTCGGACATCCTTATCAATACCTTTTCCCATGTTCTTAAAAAATATGCAAACGTTATCAATATTTTCTATGACATCGATAGTGATCGTTGAGTCCATCTTGGCGTAGGCAATTGCATTTGACATCAAATTGTCAAAAATTCTATCACCAAGTTCTTTCTCTGCAAAAACAAAGACTTGATCAGAAACATTTATAACAACATCTTGTCCATTTTGATTGAGTATCAACTCATAGCGGCTCGCACACTCGTTTAGGAGTTTGGCTATATCGATGTTTATGAGTTCTGGCTCGGCTTGCTGCAGAAGTGCATTGTAGTCCAGCAACCTTTCTATCAATACACTTAGTCTAGTGGCCGAGTCATTTAACAACCTCAACACTTCCTCTTGGTGTTGATTGAGTTCACCAATCAACTTGTCCGATAATATTGAGCAGCCTTCTTTTATACTAGCCAGTGGTGTTTTTAACTCATGCGATGCATGCCTCAACATAGCAAGGCGATGTCGTTCAAGGTGCCCCAAGCGGTCATTAAGCCAAAACAAGTCTTTTTCAACAGCCAATAATTCACGAGGTGCATGCTTGGAGCGCGGTGGCAACTTCTCTTTTGAATTAGCAATAGCTTGAATGATATCCTGTAACTTACGCACGGGTTTGGCTATAAACTGCGCTAGAAAACCCACTAATAAAATTGAGGTGACAACCAGAATACTCGTCAACCAAGCCTGACGCTGGCGCACTTCCGTTAGGTAATTTTGTTGTTCAGCAACCTTATTTTCAACAAATCGATTCACCTGTATCTGCAGTGCGTTCAGTCTATTTTCAAGCCGAGCTAAATAAGCATCCAAAATAAGCGTATCATTAAATTCTGCATAGTCGCGCAATGACGGCAGAGATTTTTTAAGCACAGCACACTCATCCAGTTCTTCACCTAGCCGACACACCATGATTAACTGCACTTCGAATTTACTTATTTGCGTATCGACTATTTCCTTTAATTGATCATCGCGGAGAATCAAGTATTGACGAATGACACGCTGGAGGTCCTGTCCTGTGCTTAATAGGGCCTGAAGCTCCGCTGAAAGTGAGACGAACTGCACGGCATTAGCTTTTGTCGTTCGACTGACGTCTGTGAAGTCTTTATAGCTTTGCGAAAGTAACGCAATAAATGGCACTATTGAAATGCAAAAACTAATAAAAACAAGCTGGCGGAGTGAACGGATTTGCACGGGTATTATTTTTGTTATTTCTTTATATACTAGCATTACACAACCTTCCGCTAGCATCAATTTGAATTTTATTGCAGGCATAAAAAAGGGTGTGTGCCACTCGCAAAGCATACACCCTTAATAAACTGTTTTCAGCACGGTTAAGCTAAAAAATTTTCCACTTGGCTATTCGAATCAAGACAACGTTTTACAATGTTGCTACTTACCCTACTTATGAAAAATACAAGTTACATGCCAAAATTATTTTATTAGATTATTCAACAATTTACGTTGTAGAAATAGATCAAACTGATAATGCGTGTTGCTTTTAAGCAACACCTATTAACAAAAAAATGTATTTACAGACCAAATTATGGTCATGCCACTTATTCTAACTACGCCGCAGATGGTGTCGCTATTTTGATACATCTATATATGGTTTTGCGATTTGTGATAAGAATGAATTAAAAACCGAACATACAACTGAAGATCACACAACCGAATAAATGGTCACTAGACTAATAACGGAAATGACTAAAAGCGCAAATAAATTATATCCAAAATGGTCAGTCTTCCTGCGCGTTCTTCGTGTCCTTAAAACAATGGTAGCTAGCGTGGTAAGCAAACAGAATTGCAAAAATGACAGTAAATAGGAAAGATGCTCCTCAGACCAATATTCCCTGCCCTCTATACCCCAATAGGTTTGTACACCGGAGATAAATTCGGGCCGTGCGTAATGCAGAAAGTACAACGCCGCCACCAACAGCAGCCATGACAATATATTTAAACTGACCACAAAGCGAAAGAAGACGTCATTGCTGCGTTGTTTTTTTCGCCTGTCAACAAAACGCGAGGGTACCTCTAATTCACTCTCATCATTATCAGGCGGTATATTTTGCATTATTTAGTGAAATCTCTAGTGTTATCAATGGTAGTTTAAGTATAATCTGGGTTTTTGCGCTGACCGTACACGCATAATTAAAACTGCAACGCGGTAAAAATAAAGATATAGATAGCGCAAACCTGCATTTATTGTATTTTCGACCAATTTTATAAAGTCTTGAAATATGTTCATGGAGTCGTGTATGAAAACAACCTCTGTCAGTGAGGTATTAGCCAACTCATTTGAAATGGGTAGTATGATTAAAATTCAGGGATGGGTGAGAACCAAACGCGATAGCAAAGCGGGGCTTTCATTTATCGCTCTGCACGATGGAAGCTGTTTCGAACCCGTCCAACTTGTCGCGCTTAATACACTGCCAAACTACGATGATATCTTGAAGCTTACAACAGGCTGCTCGATTAGCGCCGAGGGAGTGGTAAAAGCGTCAGAAGGTAAAGGCCAGTCAGTTGAGATTGAGGTAGCAACCATTGATGTTTTGGGATGGGTCGAAAACCCAGATACCTATCCAATGGCGCCGAAAAGGCATAGCGTTGAGTATTTACGCGAACACGCTCATCTTAGACCCAGAACCAACTTAATCGGTGCTGTGACGAGGGTAAGAAGCTGCGTATCTCAGGCTATCCATCGCTTTTTTCATGAACAAGGCTATATGTGGATAGCGACACCAATTATTACCGCATCTGACACCGAAGGTGCCGGCGAGATGTTCAGAGTTTCAACTCTGGATAACCTGAATCTCCCTAAAACTGAGGCTGGTGACATTGATTATTCACAAGATTTCTTTGGCCGTGAAGCCTTCTTAACTGTGTCTGGACAATTAAACGCTGAAACGTATTGCTGCTCGATGTCCAAAGTGTACACGTTTGGCCCTACTTTTAGAGCTGAAAACTCCAATACCAGCAGGCATTTGGCTGAGTTTTGGATGATTGAACCCGAGGTTGCATTTGCTGATTTATCCACCATTGCGTCGCTTTCTGAAAAAATGCTCAAATATATTTTTAAAGCAGTGCTTCAAGAAAGACCAGATGACATGGCGTTCTTCGAAAAGCGTGTAAATAAGGACGTTATCAAACGTATGCAAAAGGTCATTGATTCAGATTTTGTGCATATGGATTACACGGATGCCATCAAGATTTTAGAAGACTGCGGCAAAAACTTCGAATTCCCGGTGAAATGGGGTATTGACCTATCTTCAGAGCACGAACGCTTTATTTCAGAAGAACATGTAGGTGCGCCGGTCATAATGCAAAATTATCCAAAAGACATAAAAGCCTTTTATATGCGGCTTAATGACGACGGAAAAACGGTTGCGGCCATGGATGTATTGGCGCCTGGTATTGGCGAGATTATCGGTGGCTCTCAGCGTGAAGAACGTCTTGACGTATTCGATATGCGGCTTAAAGAAATGGGGCTGGACGTAGATGATTATGGATGGTATCGGGATCTCAGGCGATACGGAACCGTGCCCCATGCGGGATTTGGATTGGGTTTTGAGCGCGTTGTATCCTACATTACCGGTGTTGCAAACATACGCGATATTTCACCTTTCCCTCGTTCGCCCGGAAATGTAAGTTATTAAGATACAGTCAATTTTGTCGAAGGAGATAAATCTATGAGTCAAGGCGTTACAATAATAACAGGCGGAGCAAGCGGAATTGGTTTCGCATGCGCCGAACAATTGTGTAGTGACGGTCAACAAGTAGCGGTCATGGATTTATCCGAAAGCATTGATAAAAACGATGTATCGCCGTCAGCGTTGCGTAAATATTATGCTTGCGATATCACGGACGAAGCAGCCGTTGAGAAAACAGTTTCCGACATTTATAAGCAATTTGGTCAAATTACAGGTTTAATTAATTGTGCAGGCATTTTGGCCGATGGACTTTTACTCAAAAAAGAAGCGAATGGAAGCTTAACTACACTGCCTGCAAACACGTTTTCCAAAGTCCTAAATGTGAATTTATACGGCACCTTCTTAATGACGCGTGAAGTCGCCAAATATATGATTAAGCACGAAAATGGGGTAATCGTGAATCTTTCGTCCGTGTCTAGAGCGGGTAATAAAGGGCAAACCTGTTATTCAGCCAGCAAAGCTGGTGTAGATGCAATGACAGCTACCTGGGCGCAAGAGTTAAGCCAATTTGGCATTCGAGTTGGCGCCGTCGCACCTGGATTTGTCGATACTCCCATGGTTCGGAAAATGCGTGAAGATATGCGCAACAAAATGGTTCAGAAAGTCCCGTTGAGACGAATGGCAAGTACACAGGAAATCGTCAACGCCGTTAAATTTATCTTTGATAACGATTATTTCAATGGACGAGTACTAGAACTCGATGGCGGACTCAGATTCTAGGGCGTGTTGATCTTTGTTCATTATTTGAGCTGCCTCCTATAATGAGCTAGTTCAAGGCGTCGATGGTGCAGTTTGGCAATCCAAATAAACCAGCGAGAACATAGATCAAAACGCCCTAGGACCCGTTTGAAATAAAATGTAGCAAACAACATAGTTTGTTACATTTGCCTCATATCCTGTACATATCTGTTTGCTATTTTGTTCTTAACATACCGTTAGGAACATCAACATGAAAAATCTTTATAATGCGATAGGTTTCTTTGTTGTCATTGGCATATTTACTGGAATTGGTTTTGCGATCTCAGCAACCGCTGAAGAAGAACAGGAAAAAGAAGTCGTAGACAGTCGCCCACTCATCAGTGTGACGACCTTACACCCAGAAAATTACGACGTTAATATCTCTGGATTTGGCGAAGTTGAGCCACTTGAATCGACGTCTATCTCCGCGCAAGTATCAGGCGAGATTATTTCTTGGAATCCAAAATTCGTCGCTGGCGGATTGGTCGAGCGCGGTGAAATACTCTTTTCTATTGAAGATGACCAATACCACGCGAGCGTCTTGCAAGCGGAAGCGCAAGTGTCATTAGCCGAAGCCACTCTTGCAGAAGAGCTAGCTAGACAAAAGGTTGCGGAGCGCGAAGCAAAGTCACTACCCTCTAGTAAAGTTACTGATCTCTATTTGAGAAAGCCTCAAGTTCTAAGTGCAAAAGCACAGCTCAAATCAGCGCAGGCGCAGCTGAGGATAGCCAAACGCAATTTATCCAAGACGAAAGTTAAAGCCCCTTACGATGCCATTGTTGTCGAGAGAAAACTAGGAAAAGGCCAATTTGTCAGTGCAGGCATGCATGTTGCTCAACTCAACAGCATTGAAAGCGCCGAAATAATTATTCCTATCGCCGGTTTCGAGCGCCCTTTCTTAAAAAATAATATGGCTGGAGAGTCTGCCATTGCAATGCTAAAAACGTCAACTAACAGTGTTAGAGAAGGTTATATTCATCGCGATCTTGGCGTCGTCGACGCAAGCACTAGAATGATGCATCTAGTTATGCGAATTGACGACCCCTATGGTACGAAAACTGGTCAAGAACCCATAAAGTTTGGTTCATATGTCGAAATACAATTTGCCGGAAAACAACTTGATGGCGTTTTTAAGGTGCCGCAAACATTAGTTAACAATGCAAAAATCTGGTTAGTCGATGAGAACAATCAATTGCAAGCTAAACCTGTTGATGTAGTGCGTGAAGAAGGAAGTTATTTCTACATATCCAAAGGTTTAGAAGCAGACGCGCGCATGGCAGAGAACCTACCTGAGTACCCGCAAAACGGTATGGAAGTCAGAATTGAATCTCCTGATGACGTGCTTATTAGTAGTACTAATTGAGGGGTGTAGCGATGAAAAACACTCAGCTAAACGAAAACAAAGACAACTTTCAGGACAATAATTCAGACCAAATGCCAGCCGGCATTATATCTTGGTTTGCCCAAAATCCCGTTGCCGCAAACTTATTGATGATTTTTATTATCATTGCAGGCTTCATGAGCTATCTGGCCATTCAAAAGCAAATGTTCCCGAACATTGAAATCAACTACGTCAATGCTCATGTTTCCTACCCTGGCGCTTCTCCTAAAGAAATAGAAGAAAACATCGTCAAGAAAATTGAAGAAAGTATAAAAGACATTACCGAAATCGAAAAGAGTATAGGTCGCTCATGGCGAGGAGGTGGTAGAGTAACCATGGAAATCGATCCTGATGTTCATTTGCCTGATGTACTTAATAAGATAAAAGCAAGAATAGATGGGATAGCCACCTTCCCCGCATCAATGGAGCCGGTTAACGTTGCTCAAGTTGAATGGGATCAAGAAGTCATTGAAATGACGTTGACTGCAGATACTGACTTGCAGGTACTTAAACCGATTGCAAAGCAGATTGAACAGGAATTGTTACAACTAAACAATGTACAAATTGCTGAAGCACAGGTACCTGAAGATGAGATTGCGATTGAAGTGATACCAGAGATGTTGCGAAAATATGACCTCTCGATCAATGATATCACCCAGTCAATAAGACGCTATTCAGCGAATTATTCTGCAGGTCAAATACGTTCTGAAGCTGGCACCATAGCGGTTCGCATTGAAAACCAATACTATGTCGGTAATGAATTTCGTCAAATCCCAGTCAAAATTGGGGACAACGGCGCCAAAGTCTATTTGCAAGATGTTGCGAAAATCAAAGACGACTTCACCGAAGGCGATAGGTATTTTAAATACAACGGTGAAAATGCTATTTATTTAAAAGTTGCCGCAACAAAATCTCAAAATATTATACCGGTTGCCGAGTCAGTACGAACTTATGTAGAAGAGCGCAATAAAACTCTGCCGAATGGCGTAGACCTTAATATCATGGTTGATATGACGTACTACCTCAATGGTCGACTCAATATGATGCTGAGTAACCTTGCGCAAGGCGCAATTCTTGTATTTTTAATGTTAGCCATTTTCCTGCGCTTCAAACTGGCTTTTTGGGTCATGGTTGGTTTACCTGTTTGCTTCCTCGGTGCAATTGCGATGATGTCAGTGTTTGGCATTTCTATTAACATCATCTCATTATTCGCGTTTATTATGGTCTTGGGTATTGTCGTCGACGATGCCATCGTTATTGGAGAAAGCGCCTACACCGAGATTGAGAAAAACGGAATGTCACCGCGCAATGTTGTTATTGGCGCAAAGAAAGTCGCTTTGCCAGCGACATTTGGTGTGTTAACCACTATCGCCGCATTTGCACCCTTTATGATGTCATCAGGCCCTCAAGGTGATTTCTTTATCAATATCGCAGGCGTTGTCGTACTGTGCCTCATATTTTCGTTAATTGAATCCAAACTCATTCTGCCTGCTCACATAGCGCATACTAAATTTAAGCCTTTGCCAAAAGATAGTTGGCGACACAAATTTAATGATACTTTTTTTGGGTTTGTGAATGGCAAGTATCGTCGCTTTATAGAGCGATGTACCTCATATCGATGGCCAACGTTAGGTGTTTTTATCGGGATGTTGATTTTGAGTGGTTTTTTCATCTCGAGTAATCTGGTTCGCCAAGTTGATGAACCAAAAGTTCCGCACGACTTCCCTCGCATTACCATTGAAATGAGTGAAACCGTTTCAGATGAAACTGTTATTAATGCAATAAAAATCATCGAAGATGTTGTCATGCAGGTAGAGCAAGAGATCATAGATGAATATGGTACAGGTATGATCAGAGACATGATGGTTTGGAATCGGTTTGATAATTCCGGTACTGTCATGACCCCGCTTGTGGATGAAGATGCGCGTCCTTTTGATACTTTCGAACTCGCGCGTAGATGGCGTGAAGCGATGCCAAATATCCCGGGTATGAAATCTTTTTCTGTACAAGATGATGTAGCAGGCGGAGGAATGAGCGAAGGAGAATTCGGTTATCTCGTTTTTGGCTCTGATATTGAGCAACTAAATCAAGCTGGCCGATTCTTAATCGAGAAGTTACAGCAAGAAAAAGGACTCTTCGATATCAGTTCAACTATCGACCCTGCAAGCAAAGAGCTGCAGCTTAAGCTAAAACCCGTCGCCTTTGATCTCGGGCTTGATTTAAATATTTTAGCATCTCAAGTTGGTGCGAGTTTTTACGGGGGAGAAGCGCAAAGGATACTTCGTGATGGTGAAGAAGTTAGAGTCATGGTCCGCTATCCAAAGTTAACGCGCGAGCGCTATGCTGACTTAAAACATACAGTCATCCAAACGCCTTCAGGTGCAGAAGTGCTGTTAGGTGATGTCGCAGAGCTTGTTGAGGTGCCAGGAATTAGCTACATTCGCAGAGAAGGTGGCTATAGAAGCGTATACGTTTGGGGTGCGATAGATGAGGAAGCTGTCGAGCCGTTTGAAGCAATAAATCGCATCAAAGATGACATTCTCCCAGAAATGACAAAAGCGTTTCCAAGCGTTAAAACCGAGCTAGGAGGTAAAATACAAGAACAGCAGTCTCAGCAAATGGAACAGCTCAAGTTCCTGATAATTCTTCTCTTAGCTATCTACATTTTGTTAGCAATACCACTTAAGAGCTACGCACAGCCACTTATCATAATGTCGGTAATTCCCTTTAGTTTTACGGGCGCAGTATTTGGTCATTACATAATGGGATTAGACTTAAGTCAGTTCTCTAATTTTGGCCTTATCGCAGCATTCGGCGTTGTTGTTAACGATAGTTTGGTTATGACCGATTTTGTTAATCAGAGACGCAAGCAAGGTATGAGTATCAAAGATGCCGTTATAGATGCTGGCTGCGCGCGATTTAGAGCTATTATCCTAACATCGATCACAACGTTTGTTGGCGTGCTTCCTATTATGTTTGAAACCAGCTTACAAGCTGCATTCGTGATCCCCATGGCAGTTGCACTTGGATTTGCAGTACTGTACGCAACGCTGGTAACACTTATCTTAATCCCTTGTTTATATTTAATATTTGATGATATTGCATTACCGGCACGTATTATGTGGCGCAAAATCAATAAGAAAACGCTAAATGATGCTGTTCGTTTGAACGACGAAAGTCCGAATCATAATCATTTATAAATAGCGTTAACTATGAGAAGCGTCATCGAAACGAACGTTTCGATCTCCTTGGAACAAGCAGGCGCTTGTTCCAAAACTATGGTGCTCAACGGTGGTTCTAATTTTCGTGTAATGCTGTTCGTTTAAGTGAGGAAGCGTCAAAGCGGAGGCATGTTTGCATATAAAAGCGTGCGAGTGCATCCACTTCGTGTCGAGAACCCCACGAGCCCGAGCGAACACGGATGTCACCGAGCGTCTTTTATATGTGAACATGTCCGCAGCGAGCTTCCTCGCTTGTACGAACTGCATTACGTTTTCATGATAATGACTTTTCTTTGTAGTTATACATTGTTTAGGCATGTAATCCACACAGAGAATTAACATCACGGTTTTTTTAATTAGTTCTCAACTCTCGGCACATAACATGCTTCCTAACATGTTTAAAATGACGTTTTGTCGCCTCAGCTAAAGACTTAAGCGTATTTAAACGAAACCATCTGGTACTATAAATGATAAAAGTATTGGTCGTGGACGATTCTGCACTAATGCGAAGACACCTACATGGTATACTCACTAAAGCAGGATTTGATGTTGAGACAGCGAGTAATGGAGAAGAATGTCTTGCTCGTGTTTCTCAATATGAACCCACTGTTATTACACTAGACATTAACATGCCTGTTATGGATGGTTTAACGTGCCTCAATTTGATTATGAGAAACCACCCCACCCCTGTCGTCATGTTATCTTCGTTGACAAAAAAAGGCGCAATAGCGAGCTTTGAAGCACTAAAGTTAGGTGCTGTGGACTACATTCCAAAACCAGGCGGCACCGTGTCATTTAACATGGCGGACTCAGCAAATGAACTCATCGCCAAGATCAACAGTGCTGCACTAGCAAGGATTGGTCAAGCGCGAGGTCTCAAATCAAAACATCGTGTACGCATAGAGCGTGCAGAATCAGTAGATAGTCACCAACAACCTAAAACCAACAGCAAAACTCGAAGTTCAGGAATAGAGCTGATACTCATTGGTGTATCAACCGGTGGCCCCAGCACTATTCAGGAAATAATTACGGCGTTACCAGACAATTTTTCGGTACCTATTATCATTGCCCAACACATGCCAGCCAGATTTACTGATGTATTCGCAGACAGGCTGAATGGGCTTACCCACTTAAGCGTTAGGGAAGTTAATCGTACTACTGAAATAAAGCCAGGCCACGTATACATCGCAAAGGGCGACGCCGATATTAAGGTGACAAAGCAAGGGAGTAAATTAGTTGCTAACTCGGTACCTGCCGACAAAAAGCACCTATGGCACCCTAGTGTAGATGCATTAGTGCTATCTGCAGTAGAAACTATCCACCCGAGTAAACTCTTATGCATTCAACTAACAGGTATGGGTAATGACGGTGCAACAGCAATGGCCGAAGCACATAAACGCGGGGCAAAAATCATTGCAGAATCAGAAGAAACTGCTGTTGTGTTTGGCATGCCAAGAGAGCTTATCGCGCTTGATGCAGTAGATATCATACTGCCATGTCACGATATCGCAAACGCAATAGCAAACATAACTTATAAATAGTAAATAGAAAAAACTCTATCTTGCGCGAGAGCAAGACCTTGTATTCAACAGTCGCTTCCAACCGAAAATTAATAACACTGTGCCAGTTTTGGAAACTACTCTAAACGCCTAAAATACATCCTAAATACTGACCTTTTTTTGACACTACAATCAAAAACCGCACAAATATACGAATAAAGTATTGGTTTTATCTTCAAGTTTAGGCAGTTCAATCCCCTACATGCTCCAATCCTATTAAAAAAAACCTTCGTAAAATCTTCTACTTGCAAATTACTGTCAAAAAATTGTCACTGAGGCATTGCATCTCAAACCGATTCATGAGACTAATACATAAAGTCTCCACGAAAAGAGTGTCGTATCAAACACCGCACAAGAGAGATATTCCAGTTGGATATTAAGACTTTTTTGAAGCAACAATAATAGGGATTTCTGATATGACCAGAGATATAGTACTAGCGTTAACAGACAAGTTTGAAAAGAATCCATGCAGTGTTTTGGGTCAGCAGCTTCTCGACGCGATTATGTTAGTGAACTTCCACTCGCCAGGCTCGTTTAGACGCCAAACGATTCAAGATTTACAGCAAGCCATTCAGCTTTTGAAAAAAGCAGAGGCATAGACAGTACTAGAGTATGTCTATTGGTTAATTCCCGAGGGTATTAACCACTGGGTGTTTGTCGGTCTTACTGTAACAGCACTCTTGACATCTTTTATTAGCGCTTCATTGGGCATAGGTGGCGGTCTTTTGCTTCTGGTAACGATGGCCAATGTCGTTCCAGCCTTTGCCCTGATACCTGTGCATGGAGCTGTTCAGCTCGGGTCAAATACCAACCGAATGGTTATGACGAGACGGCATATTCAATGGCCAATCGTCATTCTCTTTTTTTTTGGCGCTGTGTTAGCAACGCTCGTCGCAAGCTTTCTCATCATTCAACTACCTATTTCTGTCATTCAGATCTCAATCGGAACTTTCGTGTTGTTCCTAGCCTGGGGAATAAAACCCAAAAAAAGAGAGTTAGGTAAACCTCTCAGATTCTTATCCGGGTTTGTCACGACCTTTTTAACTATGTTCGTCGGCGCGACTGGGCCGCTTGTTGCAGCACTTATTCACTCCGAACGATCTGATAAACATCAATTGATATCAACGTTTGCAACATGCATGTGTTGCCAACATGCCTTAAAACTTGTGTTGTTTATCGCCATAGGATTCGCATTCGCTCCGTGGCTCGGCTTAATTTTATTTATGATCGTGGCTGGCGGCATTGGCACATGGCTTGGATTAAAGTGCTTAAACAAGATCCCGCCAAGAGTATTCGATCGCGCATTTAAGTTATTGATAACCGTGCTGGCATTACGGACGCTGTACTTGGGTATTTCTGCCTTTATGTAAGTTCAATTTATGAGTTTTTTTAGGTCTTTTTAAAACCGCTATGTGCAATAGGTTATAGGCCAAAATAAAGACGCTCGAGCACATCCATGTGGCGCTTGGCAAAAAACATCCTTGTTTTTTGACACTTTATTTTGGCCTATAACCCATCACAGCCGCTTTATTAAAACTGACTTAAAAAATGACCACACTCTCGTCAATTCTTCAAAGCCACTTAGCAAATTGGTAAAACCATCGACATAAACTATGCTTAGTCTACACTCATGAAAAAATACGGGAGCGTGGTATGGAACTAGGAGCCTTTTCAGTCAGTTTATCTGTCAAAGATATCAACAAATCAAAGTTGTTTTATGAAACACTTGGTTTCGAGGTGACGGGTGGTGATATAGAACAGAAGTGGTTAATTCTGCGAAGTGGCAAAAGTACAACACTAGGTTTGTTTGAAGGCATGTTCGACAAAAACATGCTGACATTTAACCCGGGTTGGGACAATGAAGCGCAAGAACTTGAAGAATTCACTGACGTGCGAAACATTCAACAAAAGCTTGCCGAACAGGGAATTTCGATCGATGCATCTTGTGATGCTAATTCTGAAGGCCCAGCGCACATATCATTAAGGGATCCTGACGGTAACCCAATTCTGATTGATCAGCATAGATAATTCATTACTAAACGTTACGATTCGCTTATTTAGTTTACGCGGTGAATCGTAAATACTATCAAATAGACGTGTGGAATAATCATGCGTCATTCCCACTCGCTTGCAAGCTCTCAGCACAAGACTTAGATTTTAAACGAATTTGACGATCAATTGGTCAATTTAACTATCGGTTTAAACATTCTCGTTAATGCACGATCCATATGCAATTTATGTCTTTGATTTTAATTGCTTTTTATTATTGGCACATTAGATGCTAAACCTCTTTGAGACATATAAATAAGCGTTCATATAACCTATTTTTAACCAGAAGTGAGACGGTCATGCAACGGATGAATAATAAAAAGACTGCAATTCTACTTAGTTTACTATTGTCAATTCTCGCCTTAAGTGGATGTGGAGATGTTAGTGCAGAGAATGAATCATCGGAAGAAGAGAAAGAAGAAATTACTATTCCAGTTGAAGCTAGCGCTTTAGCAATGGGTACTATTTCTTCAAGTTACGCGTCAACCGCAGTATTGGAAGCGA
This sequence comes from Glaciecola sp. UBA2563, assembly GCA_002340325.1. Lineage (GTDB taxonomy): Bacteria > Pseudomonadota > Gammaproteobacteria > Enterobacterales > Alteromonadaceae > Glaciecola. Next base: position 30,179 of record DDLV01000162.1, read on the forward strand.
AAGAAGAAGCTTTTGTAGTAGCAAGAGCAAACGGCATAGTGCAACAAATTCTGGTTGAAGAAGGAGATTATGTTGAAAAAGGACAAATCCTTGCTCAACTTGAGACAGAACGCTACCGACTTAACTTGCTCAGAGCCGAAGCAAACTTAACAGGGATAGAAAAAGAATTAGAGAAAATCAGTAACGTTCATTCTCGAAACCTCGTCAGTGACGATACCTATGACAAACTTGTTGCCCAACACGATTCTGCAAAAGCCGCTGTTGCACTCGCAAAACTGGATCTTTCTGAGACAACAATTACAGCACCCATCTCTGGATATATTGCGGAACGAAACGCTAAAGTGGGCAATTTGACTGAATCCTTCCAGCGAGCTCGTATGTTTCACATTGTTCAGCAAAAAATTCTTTATGGCATTGTTCACCTCCCCGAAAAAGAACTCCCAAACGTGCATAAGGGCCAGCTGGCCAGCCTTGAACTTCTCGCCGTTGGAGAAACCGCAGTCAATGCTTTTGTAGAGAGAATTAGTCCTGTGATTGACCCTGAAACTGGCACATTCAAAGTAACACTTAGAGTGCCAAACGAAGAAAACACGCTAAAAGCCGGCATGTTTTCTCAAGTCAAACTCAACTACGATACCCGCCAAAATGCATTACTCATGCCCAGAGAAGCCCTGCTCGATATAGATGACGAACTCAATGTATTTGTGATTGAAGACGGCATCGCCAGCAAAACTGCTGTCACTGTCGGATACAAAGAAAACGGTATGGTTGAGATCCTCTCTGGACTCGATTCTCAAGACGTTGTCGTAACGACTGGTCACCATAATCTCAAAGATAAAGCGCCAATAAAAGTCATCAACGGCTAGGGAAAGCATTATGAGTATTGTCGATTTAGCGATTAAACGTCCAGTTACCATCGCAATGTTCACTTTTGCCGTACTTTTGTTCGGTATGGTGTCGCTCTCGCGATTATCCGTCAACCTTTTACCCGAGTTAAGCTACCCTTCTTTAACCATTCGCACAGACTACACCGGCGCTGCACCGGGCGAAGTAGAGCAATTAATTAGTAAACCTATCGAAGAAGCAATCGGGGTGGTTAAAGGTGTCAGGCGGGTCGAATCAATCTCCAAGGCAGGCCAATCTGATGTCATATTAGAGTTTGACTGGGGTACTGATATGGATTTCGCCAGTTTAGAAGTTAGGGAAAAGTTGGAAGTTTTGTGGCTTCCTCTGGACGTCGAGAAGCCTATACTTCTGCGATTTAATCCAAGCTTGGATCCGATTATTCGATTGGGGTTTGGAAGAGAAAATGATGCTGAACAAGACGATAGTTTATTGTTTGATACCAATCGTCTTAAGCGGCTTAGGACCTATGCAGATGAACAGATCAAACGACGACTAGAATCTGTTACAGGAGTGGCATCTGTCAATATCGGTGGAGGCCTCGAAAACGAAATACAAGTGTTGGTCAATCAACAGCGCATAGGTCAACTCAATATACCGATGGAAGACATTGTCGAGCGACTGCGAGCTGAAAACATAAACGCATCTGGCGGCAGCGTTAAAGACGGTAATCAAGAGTATCTCGTTCGCACTCTAAATGAGTTTCGAACATTAGATCAAATGCGCGATATGTTTATTGTTAATCGCGATGGTAGAAATATTAAACTCGGCGACATTGCTGAGGTAAGAGATGCCTACAAAGAACGAACGTCGGTAACACGTTTTAATAGCACAGAAGGTGTAGAAATTGCTATATACAAAGAAGGCGATGCAAATACAGTGCAAGTCGCTAAGAACGTATTGGCAAGATTGGAACGCATTAAAGAAGAATTACCTGAAGAATACACAATTGATTTAGTTTACGACCAATCTACCTTTATAAGCCAAGCCATCAATGATGTAAGAAATGCCGGTATTATTGGCGGTGTGCTAGCAATGATTGTGTTGTATTTGTTTTTGAGAAACATCTGGGCGACGCTGATAATTTCTATCTCAATTCCTGTGTCTATTATTGCCACATTTAACATCATGTTAGGACAAGGAATAAGCCTTAACATTATGAGTTTAGGGGGTATTGCGCTGGCCATTGGTCTACTTGTGGACAACGCAATCGTCGTACTGGAAAACATTGACCGCGTAAAAGCAAAAAGCAGTGATGTTTTACAGGCCGTCAGCAAAGGGACCAAAGAGGTTTCATCGGCAATTATTGCTTCAACGCTCACCACCGTCGCGGTTTTTTTTCCATTAATATTTGTCGAAGGTATAGCAGGTCAGCTATTTAAAGATCAGGCGCTTACTGTCACCTTTGCCCTTCTCGCTTCACTGGTTGTAGCTTTGACACTGATTCCAATGCTGGCCTCTCGAGAGGAACGAAAAGCGGGAGAGAATGACGAAGTGCTCGGCGATAGGTTTACGTTAACTCTCTCATCATCAGATGGAAAAATCGGCAAATCATTTAATGCGTTGAGACGTGGGGTTAATTGGATTTTCAACGCTATTTCCACTTTGATTAGCTGGATTTTTATCGGTGTAAGTTCGCTTGTTATTGGTATAGTAAAACTTGGTAGCGCTGGACTAGGGCTTGTATTCAAACCTATCGCCTGGTTGTTTAATAAGTGTTATACGCTCCTGTTCAAGCTCTATAACAATTGCCTGAACATTGTCATGAAGATGCGCGCTTTAACACTGTTGTTAATCGCTGGACTGAGCCTACTTGCATTTACACTGATCCCAAGATTGGGCTTGGAACTGATCCCGTCTATGGCGCAGGGAGAGTTCTATGTCGAGGTGGAGCTTGCGACAGGAACGCAATTAGAAAGCACGGATACCGCCATTAGATCGCTGTCTGAATTCGCACAAACACTACCTCAAGTCGAACGTGTTTATTCCCTTGCTGGCACCGGTACACTGCTCAATGCACCACCTGGTCAAGGAGGTGAGCACTGGGGTAAGCTCAACGTCGTCTTAAAACAACAATTTACGCATCAAATCGACGCGGTGATTGCAGAATTAAGAGAACACTTGTCGACCCAACCCGGTGTATCCGCAAAATTTGGCGAACCCGCTCTTTTCAGTTTTGCGACACCATTGGAAATTGAAATCGTAGGTTACAATCTGGATGAGCTGTCTGATATTGGAAATCAAATGGTGAATCGATTACAACAAAACGATCGCTTTGCGGATATAAAATCAAATCTTCAGGAAGGTAACCCAGAACTGCGAATTTACTTCGACCATGCGCGACTTGCCCAGCTTGGCTTAGATGCTCCATCAGTTTCTAGGATAGTCGCAACAAAGGTGGGTGGAGAAGTAGCAAGTCGCTTTAGTGTAAATGATCGCAAAGTGGACATTATGGTCAGAAGCATGGATGAACAACGTGATTCCAGTACCGACATTGACCAACTCATTGTCAATCCAGGAGGAACCCCTGCAATACCGCTTGCTGCCGTCGCTGACATAGAAAGAGATATTGGACCCAGCCAGATTACTCGAATTGGACAACAGCGCGTTGTAGTAGTATCGGCTAATTTAGCATACGGTAGTCTTGGGGACGCTGCGGATGAAGCAAAAGCCATCATTCAAGATTTCAATCTTCCAATTGGGATGGTCGCAAGAGTGACAGGGCAAAATGAAGAAATGCAAAGTAGCTTTGAATCACTTTTGTTTGCATTGGCGCTAGCCGTTTTTATGGTGTATATCGTCATGGCTTCGCAGTTCGAATCATTAGGTCATCCATTACTAATTTTATTTACAGTGCCTTTAGCCTTTGCCGGATCAATATATGGGTTGTTTATTACAGGTTCAAATGTATCAGTAATTGTCTTTATTGGACTGATTATGCTCGCTGGTATCGTCGTTAATAACGCAATTGTATTAATCGATCGCATCAATCAATTACGTGCAAAAGGCATGGATAAAACAGATGCCATCATGGAATCTGCAAAATCTAGATTTCGCCCCATCCTGATGACGACTATGACTACCACGCTTGGATTGCTGCCAATGGCAATTGGGTTAGGTGAAGGCGCTGAAATTAGAACGCCAATGGCGATCACGGTTATTTTTGGTTTGATGTATTCAACGTTGTTAACGTTATTCTTTATCCCAGTGTTATATAGCGTGTTTGATAGAAAAACGTTTGAAGTGGAGGCTGCGCGTGAACCAGTTTGAATCGTTTAGTTCAGGTCTAGCCAGCTTTGCTCTAAGGCGTCCTGTCACTATTGGTATGGTGTTTTTTTCACTATTGATTTTTGGCATTGCCGCTAGTCGTTTATTACCCCTAGAAAAATTCCCCGCAATAGATGTTCCATTTATTGCGGTGGTCGTTCCATATGGAAATGCATCTCCAGTTGAAATAGAGAAAATGATTACTCGTCCGCTTGAAGAAGCGTTGGCAACTATGTCAGGTATTGAACGCATGCGTTCATTTTCGAGAGAAGATCAAGCTGAAATCCAACTGCAATTCAAATGGGAAGAAAATTTAAAAGCGAAAAGCGTCGAGGCAAGAGAAAAAATAGACGCAATCAGGAATTCGCTACCCAGTGATGTTGAACGCATTATGGTGTATCGATGGAACACCTCTGATGAAGAAATCTTTGCACTGCGGGTTTCAAGCGACCGCGATTTATCCAACGCTTACGATTTACTTGAACGCAATCTTAAAATGCCACTCGAGCGCGTCGAAGGGGTTTCTAGGGTTGATCTTTATGGCGTCTTGAAACGACAGATCTCAGTGAGGCTAAAACCAGAGCGAATGACTGCCCTACAGGTAAACCCCAATGACCTTGCGAGTATTTTACAAGATTCAAATTTCTCGATGACCGCAGGACAGTTTTATGAGCTAAATGAAAAGGTTACCGTCAATCCTGTTGGTGAGTATCGCAGTTTAGAAGATATTGAAAACCTGTTTATCAATAGAAACGTGCGACTCAAAGACATAGCGGATATAAAACTAGAATCGCCAGAACGCGCGGAAGGAAGGCATCTGGACCAAACCTATGCCGTGGGATTCAATGTATTTAGGGAATCAGGTGCAAATCTTGTTGAAACCGCCAATGCAGTTATGCGCGTCATTGATGAGGCAAATGCCAATCCTCAGTTTAATGGTATCAGCCTTTTTATCATGACTAATCAAGCAGAATCCGTCACCCAATCACTTGGTGACCTATTGGAAGCTGGGCTAATAGGCGCTCTATTGTCTGTAATGGTGCTATATGCATTTTTAAGACAATTTAGAGCGACATTAATTGTTGTTTTGTCCGTCCCATTTTCAATATGTATAACACTGGGATTCATGTATTTTTTCGGCTACACGCTCAATATTTTATCAATGATGGGATTGTTACTGGCCGTTGGCATGTTAGTAGACAACTCAGTTGTTGTGACTGAAAGTATCTATCACGAAAAGGAATCAGAGCAAGATCTTGAGAAGGCAACACTTGGGGGTGTATCCAAAGTCAGCTTGGCAATGATTGCGGGCACTGCGACAACAGCAATCGTGTTCTTGCCCAACATAATCGGTAAAAAAATAGACGTCACGATTTTTCTAGAGCACGTTGCTATTGCCATATGTATATCGCTATTTGCCTCATTGCTAATTGCTCAAACTTTAATCCCGCTTCTAAGTACCAAGATTAAGCAAACGTCGCGTAAAGAAAAGACGCCTTCAAGATTTTTAATCTGGTATAAATCTGCGGTAAATTGGACATTGTTTTATCAATATCGAGCCATTGTTATTGCCATCTCTATTCTCGTACTGACTGCAGTAGGTTGGAATTTGGTCGAAATCGATGAAGAAAACAATAACGAAAATCGCATTTGGTTAAACTACAACATTAACGCTAGCTATACCCTAGAGGAAGTTGAGAAAACCGTATCAAGAATGGAAGCTTATCTGTATGAGAATCAAGAAAAGTTTCACATTAAACAGGTGTATAGTTATTACACCCCCGGATTTGCTGTGTCCACGATCACTTTAAACAACAACCTGCCCATAAAGCAATCAGAAGTAAAAGAACTGATAAAAGAAAACATGCCCGGATTTGCCAGAGCGGAGCCAGATTTTAGATGGAATGATGGCAATGGTGGTGGTGTTCAGATGACACTGTTAGGCGCTTCATCAGAAACACTGATGACAATTGCGGATCAAATTATCCCTATCATTGCCAATCCTGAAGGATTAACGGATGTTCGCAAAGACATAGACAATAGACAATTTGAACTGCAGGTGCTGCTTGACCGGGACAAGTTATTTCGATTTGGCCTAAACGCCCAACAAGTTTCAAGTATTGTTTCTACAGCGCTACGTGGCAATAATCTTCGCACATTTCGTAACGACGCCACTGGTGAAATCGATATTCGGTTAATGTTTGATGAAGAATTACAAGCATCGCTAGAAGAATTAAGACGTATAACGCTGATCCGCAATCAAGGAACCAATATTACATTAGACATGGTTGCTGATATCCGAGTCATGCCGAGACTTGCGCAAATTAATCGTTTTTATCGGCAAAGTGCATTGACCATCGGTGCTAATTTAGAAGAAGACGTAACACTGGAAGCAGCCAGAAAAGCGATCGAAGGTGCAATGGAATACATTGAGCTGCCAGAGGGATACAGTTGGGTACTCGATGGTAGTTTTCGTCGACAAAACGAAGCGCAGAGCATTATGCTGGTCAACATGGTCTTGGCAATTTGCATGATATATGTAGTAATGGCGGCGCTTTTCGAATCGCTGATTTTACCGACTGCTGTGATCACATCACTTGTATTTTCATTTACTGGTGTTTTTTGGTTATATATTTTTACGGGGACCCCTATGACGATAATGGGCATGATTGGGATGCTTATTCTTATGGGGATTGTGGTCAACAACGGGATTGTGCTTGTTGATCGGATAAACCAGCTAATATCGTCGGGCTTAGTTGTAAAAGATGCCATTCTACAGGCGTGTTCAGATCGCGTCAGGCCCATTTTGATGACGGTATCAACAACTGTGCTAGGTCTTGTGCCACTCGCTATAGGAAATACACAGATAGGCGGAGATGGGCCTCCATATTCGCCCATGGCAATTGCCATAATTGGCGGATTAATCTTTTCTACAGCAACGAGTTTATTGTTACTACCAGTCACTTATCTACTGTTGTTAAAGCTTAGAGCAAAAACAAAACTCGCGCTTAAAAATGCTGTTTATTGGAGCAATAGAATTACATTTAATAAATTCACCTAACAAACCAGCAGCTTCAAACACACAACATAAAAAAACCACCGGCATCGGTGGTTTTTTATACAAGCTCATCTTATTGCCTTAATTTAAGTATGCTCTAAGCATCCAGACCAGTTTCTCTTGTTGCGATATATAGTCACTCATAAGTGCTGCTGTGCCCTCATCTCCTGCATCTCCAGCTCGTTCTAAAATTTCACGTTGTGAAATGATAATCTGAGTAAACCCAGCGAGTAGATTTTGCAACGCAGCCTTACCATCGCTGATGTCTTTTGCTTCTTGTATATCACTTATTTCAATATAATCTGAGAATGCATGCAATGGCACGCCTTCGATTGTCAGAATACGTTCAGCAATCTCATCAACTTTTAGCAATAAATCGTTATAGACCTCTTCAAATTTTGCATGTAGCTCAAAGAAATCGGTGCCTTTAATATTCCAATGAAAGCCTCTGGCATTCATGTATTGAATTTGATAGCTGCTCAATAATTTATTAAGAGACGATATTAACTCTGCGCTTTTTTCTATATCCAACCCGATCGTATTTATGTTTTTCATGTTTATCTCTCCTATATGTTATGTTGATATTATCGCGCCAGTTTTGATTCATTTAAAGCGAACAATATAAATCAACTCAATCTATTTTATCTATTAATTTGCAATTCGAACATTAGTTATTGGCGTGAGAAAATCGCTTAAAAACGTAACACTATAAGAAGCAAAGCCGCAGCATTTCGATTAGATAATCAGATTTGAACTTGGCATTTTCAGTAGCAGGAATTTGGGGTAGCGTTAGGGTTGATCTCACCTTGTAGTTTATCCGGGTCTTGACCCGCTTCAATTAATACTTCTCTGACGTAATTGATGTGATCGAGCGTTTTCTGATATTCGTTACCGTACTCAAACTTGGTGACGTCTATTGCTTGAGGCATATACGTGAAAGCTATTTTTAAGGCAGTTAACTGATCAGTATTCATAGCGCATTTGTTCCATGTATATTTTGAGATTTAATGTGAAATAGCTACGCAATGGACTATAAATTAGCTCATATTCTTTACTTTTCAAATATACCTTTGATATGGGGCAAAAGTGCCTCTGCCCATAGCGGATATTGACTTGCGTTTGGATGCAAAGCATCGTGCATAATATCTTGTTGTATGATGCCATCTTCATCTAAGAACATATCGCCTAAATCAAGCCAACTGATCGACGCCTGTTCAGCCAACAACTTTAGTTTTTCATTTATCTCATTATTTAATCGCCTGAGCGGGCTAGTTGTCGTCCTGCCTCTCGGCATTAAAGCATGTAAAAGAATGTGCGTACCTGGCAATCGTTTTTTAATTAAATCAAGGATGATTTTAATATCGGAGGTTGTTTTAGTGGCCGAGTCTCTTCTGTGCCCGGTATTATTTGTGCCTATTTTTAAAATTACCAAAACAGGTGCCAAACCATCCAGTTGATGATTTTCAATACGCCAAATAACATCTTCTGTGCAATCGCCTGCAAACCCGAGATTGATAGCGCCATAAGGAGCAAAATATTTCGCCCAAACATCTGCACCTTTATCTTCCCAAGATGCAACAATAGAATCACCAATAAAAACTAATTGGATCATCTTAGCTCTGTGCTTAATATCCTCAAGCACATTTTGATGCCGCTCAAGATACCAGGCGGGTTTATTGGACATAGCGGTTAGGTAGAATTATTTGATTGGCAACATAACGTCTGTTACCAGCTCACCAGGGGCAACTTCAGTGGGGTCGTTCAAATAGATTTCTACTGGCTTAACTCTGGTGTTTGGGAAGAACTCTTTATTGCGCTGCATGGTGTACAACGTGCTCCACGCATTTCCTAGATGTTCATACCTTCCCTCATGTCTAAGGCAAAACATCTTGGCATGTGGAAAATCACCCGTCGTGACGTTTTCGGGAAAGTCCGCAGGTAACTCCTTAACAGGGATAGCTGCTGTATATTTACATACTTGTTTCGCCATATCCATTTTATGATAGATACAAAAGGGAGCTCCATTCTGCAGGCCTGCTCTTGTTTTAATAAACTCACCAAGCGCTGTAAAATCTCGCGACATTTTAATGCCCATCTCTGCAACCGCAGAGTCACTTGTAATGCCAACATATGGTGTTTTATTAAAAACAGTCTCGCCGATAAAATCAAGATTTGAAGATATTGAAGACGTCTCAATTTGTTCCTTCAACATTGACAAGCCGCGCTTGTAATCCATCCCAATAAAATTTTGAATAGACGTTTTCATCCAGAATAGAAAAAAAGGAAGGCTTGAACGCATAATCCAAGTCACATTAACCATTTCTTCTTCATCACTTGGGAGTAGCCTGAACTCAACATCTGCTGTTGACTTCCAAGGGGAAAAAAAGTTGAGTGAGTAGTCTAAACGTCTACCATCGTTATTAACATCCACCGCTCCCTCGAACTGCATGTTTCCGCTTCCTACACGACGACCGCTCCATTCGTAAAAATGTTTATCGTCAGCAACATTTACTGCTGCTTCTGGCTCCATTAGTAACCAAGGTGACCATGAAATCCATTGGTTAAAATCAGTCAGAACAGATTCAACGTGATGCATGGGCGCGTTGATTTTTATGGATTTTTCGACATATGTGACTGGCATTATCCATCCTGCAACAAGTTGTAGTGTGTATTGGTTAATATAACTCTCGGTTATTCTCTTATGCAACTTTATTTAAGTTCGTTTTACCTTCATATTTTTAAACAACACATAGTTCTCCAGTGTTTTTTCTTATAAAACAGTATATTAAGTGCGCACTCTGCATCATTGAAGCACTATAACCCTTAAATATATCTACTATAACTATCATGGGGATACTCATGACAAGCTTTCAAATGAGAATGAATATTACTTGCATTAATATGAGAGGACTCTATTATATACCACATGATTTTTCCTGGAGTTTATTACATGTTTTATAAACGTTCTTTGTTGATGATATTGAGCGTCCTTTTTATTGTTAGTCAAGCACAAGCAGACGAAGAATTGAACCTCTATTCATCTCGTCATTACGATACGGATGAACGCCTTTATTCTGATTTTGAAACTGCTACTGGCATTAAAATCAACCGAATTGAAGACAGTGCTGATGCATTGATCGCAAGAATAAAAGCTGAAGGTAAAAATAG
>DDLV01000037.1 GCA_002340325.1 Glaciecola sp. UBA2563
TCATAGAAAATAAACAAAGATAAATAGATTCTAAGAAGATGTTACTATAAAGCTTCATGCTATCCGCGTAGACTTTTTCACTCAATATGGACAGGAGTAGGTAATGCCTAGGCAACAATCTCAGCTACAACAAATGACGCCTTACATTGCGATTGCAGGAATACTGTTACTTGTACTTATAGTCATCTTTTATTGGCCTTCATCGAGCGAGTCTGAGCCACTTCCTCAGCCCATTGCGCTTGATGATGAAAGCAGCATCGAAGCAAGTCAAGAGCAGGAATTAAGTGTCATTCAAGAATCAGTCGAAGAAAATATTGAAGACGAGTACACACCTTTACCGTCATTACAGGAAGTCGTGATTGGCGAACAATCTTTGCCTTCGGGTGAAGTTGAAGATGCAACACCGATAACGATAGTCGATAGCGACATTGACGAGCCATTAGACATAAGCGACAGCGCAGTTATTACTGCATTACAACCCGTATTTTCATCGCCGGCGTTAACAAGAATGTTGGTTTCGGAAGGTTTGCTTCAAAAATTTGTCATCAATGTCAACGACCTTGCTAATGGAAAGAGTTCCCCGCGAAACGAACTTGTAGTGCCACCCAAAGATACCTTCAGTGTTTATCAGCAGGCGGGCAACACTTACGTTGATCCGAGTAGCTTTAGACGCTACGCACCATATGTTAGTGTTTTGGAAACGGTTGATGCAGAATCATTGGTCGCTCTGTATGAAGACTATCGAGATGATATAGAGACTAGATTTGAAGAAATCTCTCGACCGGGCGAGCAGTTTGACGATGCGTTAATACTCGCCATTGACACATTGTTAGCTACGCCCACCTTATCTGCACCTTATGAGGTTTATTCAGATAGTGTCATGTATAAGTTTAAAGACCCAATCATTGAAGATTTGCCCGAACCCCAGAAACAGTTTTTGCGCATGGGACCTGATAACATGAATCGAGTAAAGGCGGTATTGCGACAGGTCAGAAGTGAGCTTGTAAACTAATGGACATCTTGAGTTTACAAACTCAATTGATGGAAGCAAGTGACGCAGGCAAAATGCCTCCTGTTGATAAATGGGATCCGCCTTTTTGTGGAAATATGCCGCTTGTCATAAAGCGCAATGGTCAATGGTGGCATTCAAATACTCCATTTACACGCGCAAAATTAGTTCAGCTGTTTGCAAGTGTATTAAAAAAAGAAAACGACGCATATTTTTTGGTAACGCCAGTGGAAAAAATTGGCATTGACGTTGAGGATGTGCCTTTTGTCATCGTTGATGATAATAAAACTGATAAAGGAATAGAAGTGACAACACAAGTGGGTGAGAGGTTTGTACTGGACCAAAACCACAAGGTCGAACTCAGATTTTTCACTGAGGATAAAGTCCCGTATGTTCACGTTCGACATGATCTTTGGGCAAGGGTCCACCAGAACGTACTATATCGTTGGTTAGATATGGCGACTGAACATCAAGAAGGCGCTATGACTCGCTTATATATCAACAGCGGTGAAAACAGGATCTTCATTGGAGAATATACTAAAGATTGATTGTGTCTGCATATCTTAACAGCATGACTTTTTAAATGCTTGATCTAGCTCGGAAATCCATTGAAGGACATTACGCTTCTGCAAAACATCAACTTTGTGATGAAAGACGGTGTGGTTTATAAAAATCCACTATAATAATAAGCAATATACCACACCATCTTGACCAAGCAGCCGAAGGATTGTCGATAAAAAATAGGGTAAAAAAAATGATTTATTCCAGGTACATGCTACCTGGAATCGGCATTGCCTCATTCCTAGAATCAATCATCATCCCCATTCCATTAGAAGCTATTCTCGTTCCTTTGATGCAGGTAAGAAGAGATTATTTGTGGTTGATCGCCACTGTCACAACATTTGGCTGTGTCCTTGGCGCTATGCTGGGTTATGTCATAGGTTTCTTTTTATTTGAGTTAATTAAGGACTGGCTGTTTATTCATATAACAACTGAAGTCGAATTCAATGCAATCAAAGAACAAATAAACAAGCATGGTTTTTTATTTGTGTTTAGCACTGGCGTGACACCAGTACCTTTGCAGATTGCGATGATTGTGGCTGGCGTAACGAATTTCTCTTTTGGGCTGTATTTGTTGGCGGTAACGTTGAGTCGCTGTATTCGGTATTTTGGTTTCGCACTTTTGGTGAAATATTATGGTAATAAAACCGAAAAAAAAATCCGCAAGTACAAATCTCAAGTTGGACTGTGGATATTACTTTTAATTTTTATTGCTATTATCTATAAAACAGTGACCTAATTCATATTGACACGGAGAATTTATGAAAACGCTTTATACAGTTATCGCAGCTATGTTAATCACCGGCAGTGCTGGTGCTTTGGCGGATGTAAAAGAAAAAGTAGAAGCTGCAATGAAGTCGGATATTCGCTCGCAGGCTGAAGTTGACCGTGATGCAAATCGAAAACCTGTTGAGACGCTGAATTTTTTTGGTTTACAAGAGGATATGTCGGTTGTTGAACTGGTACCCGGTGGTGGTTGGTACACAAAATTACTAGTTCCTTTATTAGCAGAAAAAGGCACATATTATGGCGCGTTAGGCACCACTCGAATAGAAAACAATCTATCAACGTTACCCGGTTTTGAAAGAATGAATATCATAGCAAAAGATGCGAACTTGTCTCGTGAGGAAGGCTCTCGATTCTTTGCAATCGAGTCAGATGGCTTAGGAGTAAGTGATGTAGACATGGTGTTGACGTTTAGAAATTACCATAATTTTTCAGACCAAGGGCGCGCAGCCATGAACAAGTTAGCGTTTGATGCATTAGCGCCAGGTGGAATTTATGGTGTTGTCGATCACACTGCGAGGCATATGGAACCGTTGACGCCAAGTAATCGCCGTCGTTTTGATCCAGTAAAAGCGATAAAAGAAATTCAAGATGCTGGATTTGTCTTGGTAGATTTCTCAACGATTCACTATAAAGAGGACGACGAACTTGAATATGAAGTTGGCGCGCGTTCGGTACGCGGAAATACTGACCGCTGGACACTGAAGTTTATGAAGCCAGAGTAGTTTATGACCCTTTTTGTATAAGGTACTTGTAGGGTTTTGCGTCGATTTTAGAAGCAATGAGCTGGTGCTCCATAAAGCGGCAAAAGCTTGGAATATCTCGCGTTGTCGCTGGATCATCAGCTAAAATGAGAAGGGTTTCTCCTTCGTTCATCTTTCGCACTTTTAACCTTACCATCATCACTGGCTCAGGACAGCGTAAACCAAGCGCATCGAGTGTGTGGTCTGGGTTGTCAAAGTTTCTTTTTGTCATTTTGGTACGATTTTAGATGCCGTATTCCTGCCGATACTGCTTGATTGAAGCAACGGCTTCTTCTGTATCAGGTTGCGCTTCTAAATAAGTAATGACATCTGCGATGGTGACTATGGAATACACTTTTGTGTCGTAATCTCTTTCGATTTCTTGTACCGCGGATAGCGGAGTGCTTCCTCGTTCTTGTCTGTCCAACGCGATAAGTACGCCAGAGAGATTGGCTCTATTTGCCTCGATCAGAGACATTGACTCGCGAATTGCAGTGCCAGCCGTAATAACATCATCGACAAGCAGCACATCGCCTTCTAATGGACTACCGACAATATTGCCACCTT
>DDLV01000160.1 GCA_002340325.1 Glaciecola sp. UBA2563
TATGGCAATTGGTATCGATTTAAAATATACACTGCGTTTATTAGCAAAAAACCCCAAATTCACGCTAATGACAACACTTATCATCGCGGTTGGTTTAGGGCTAGCCCTTTACACATTTACGCTTCTTAACAAACTACTGTTTACACCCATTACCTTTGATGATGGGCGGGAAATCTTTATTATTGAGGGAAGCTATGACAACACGCATCTCTCTCGCCGACCAGCAGCTTCCGTAGATTTATATTCATTTAAAAAAGATACCTCGCTTATTCATGACATGGGTATTTACCAAGGAAGGACAACGTTTGTCAGCGAAGTCGGTGGTCAGAATAGAAAATATAACTCATCACATGTGTCATACAACATTTTTGATTTTGCTAACGTTAAACCTATTTTAGGGCGCGGATTTGTGCGCGACGATCAGTACGATGGCGCAGAAGATGTTATCGTTATCGGGTATACAATGTGGCAACAGCACTTCGGCGGTCGAGAAGATATTATTGGCGACATCGTTACCATTGACGGGGCAGAGCCACACAAAGTCATAGGGATTATGCCAGAAGGATTTGCATTTCCAGCCGTTGCAGAAATGTGGGAGTTGTTACCAGAGCGCCATATTGACCCGACCGAACGCAATTACGATTTTAGCGCAGCTTACGTCAAACTTGCGGACGGCGTGACCATGTCAAATGTACGCACAGCATTGGAGGCAAAAAACAAAGTACTTGCCATGAGTTTTAATGACGATTGGTCATGGATTATTGGGAGGAACGGCGAATACTTAACCATCGAACCAATGAAAAAGGCCCATTTGATGCAGTATTATGGATTATTTGTTGCCTTATTCATCGTCGCTCTACTCATTTTGATTCTTGCATGTATCAATGTCGCCAATCTGTTGCTTGCGCGCGTTAATGAACGCACAAAAGAAGTCGCTATTCGAATGGCGCTTGGCGTTCCGCAGAAACGACTAATCATGCAAATGCTGTGGGAAAGCATTTTCATCTGCACGATTGGCGGTGGTATCGCTTTATTGCTTGCAGGTTATGGACTGGACGTTACCGATCGCGCGTTAACTGAAATCTTCAGCCTGGACAGATTAAAGCCATATTGGTGGTCACTTAGCTTAGATAGTACAGCCATTCTTGCATTGATAGTGACAGTGGTAATGATGATAGTACTTACCGGTTTGGTACCCGCTTGGAAGGCGCTACACACTGACTTTAACGCAACATTGCGTGATGGTACTAGAGGCGCACTTGGCAAGAAGGCAGCGAACATTGGCAAAACATTAGTCGTCTCTGAAATATTGTTTTCTTGCGTTGTATTGGTCATGGCAAGTGTCATTCTCATTTCGACATTTGTGGCAAGTAACGCTGATTATGGTGTCGAAACCGAAAATCGCCTAACCGCTTCACTACAGATATCTCCGGCTGAGTATCCTATACGGGATGACGAAGAATTTAATCATACCGATCGTTTGAAAAGAACACAGTTTTACTATGCGCTGAAAGATGAGTTAGAGAGCTACAGCAATATTAATAGCATGATATATATGTCCCAACTGCCTGGTACCGGCGGTGGTACAAGCTTTTTTGAAATTGAAGGCCGACCAGCCGAGCGTTTTGATGAAAACCCTTACAGCAATAATGAAGGCGCATCGCATGGAAATTGGTCCGCCCTTGGCATGGAAATAATCGCAGGACGCGACTTCGATTACCGCGATGCAGAACAAGGTGCCAGAAGCATTATCGTTAATGAATCAATCGCTAATGACTTTTTCCCAGATGGTGAAGCTGTTGGAAAACGCGTGCGCCGCGCCAATCCAGATTCTTTCGGCGATTGGGATACTATTATTGGCGTAGTGAGCGATACATATCACGGTTCAAAGATGGATTTTTCAAGTGCGCAATACAACACTTATCATTCGATGGATAATTGGGGCATGTTTCGCCTTCAGTTAGCCATTCATTACAATGGGACAGAAGCAAATGCGCGCGCTTCGCTTTATCAAGCCCTAGAAAAAACAGACCCGAAAGTAGGTCTTCACAGGATCCAGTCATATGATGAGCTCATCGCGCAACCTCTGCTTATCATTTCCACTGTTAGCACAATTTTCCTTGTGTGTGGCGTTGTTGCTGCCATTTTGGCTGCATCAGGTATTTACGCGGTCGCATCTAATGGTATCCAGCAGCGAACACAAGAAATTGGTGTTAGAAGAGCCATTGGCTCACCTGATAGGAATATTATGGTAATGTTCTTAAAGCAAGCTGGTTGGCAGTTACTCGCGGGTATTATCGTGGGAATAGCGGTGAGTCTTTGGTTAATGGACACGATGTCGTCAACAATGGTGTTTGGTAGTTTTGCATTCTGGTTTGCTGTCATTATTATGCCTACCGTTATTGTCACAATGGTATTGTTCGCAACATATCTCCCAACGCAGCGTATCCTCAGTAGAGAGCCTGCTGATGCGCTGCACTATTATTGAGACAACATTGAGACGTAATTGAGGAAAAATTGATGTCACATTCAATAATCATTGCAGATGATGATGCTAGTGTACTTTCAGCATTAAAAATGTTGTTAGAACTCAATCAATTTGACGTCACCTGCGTCACCACACCCGATGCGCTTGTTCAACAAGTCGCATCAAATGCGTTCTCCTTAGCCATAGTTGACCTCAACTATCAATCTGATACGACCTCTGGTGCCGAAGGGTTAGAGGTAATCGAGAAAATAAAACAAATCGACGACTCTATGCCTATCGTTGTGATGACTGGCTATAGTAGTGTAGATATTGCTGTTTCCGCTATGAAAGTAGGGGCTAACGATTTTATAGAAAAGCCATGGAATAACGAACGCTTGCTTTCCATCATGCGTGTGCAAATTGAAAAAGCCATGATTATGGCGACGGGAGAAAAATTAGCAGAGGAAAACGCATTACTTAAAGCCGATAACAGTCAATTTCATTCACCTGCTAATTACATAGCACACTCGCAGATCATGAAAGACTTATTTGCTCAGATGGAAAAACTTGCAAAAAGTGATATGAGTATTTTGCTTACTGGTGAAAACGGCACAGGTAAAAGTGCGCTGGCAAAATACATTCATCAATATTCTGCACGTTCTAATACCCCTTTTATATCCGTTAATATGGGGGCCATCTCTGATTCGCTATTTGAAAGTGAGATGTTCGGTCATGTTAAAGGGGCATTTACGGATGCTAAACAGCAGCGAATTGGACGGTTTGAATTAGCTGAAACAGGCACGATTTTCTTGGATGAAATTGCCAATATTC
>DDLV01000121.1 GCA_002340325.1 Glaciecola sp. UBA2563
TCTAAAAAGTGGTTTCAACTTGTGTTGTCGGCTATACCAATATTGCCGTTATCGCAAAAAAAACAAGAAAGATTGAACTTATCACGCCAATGTACAGGAAACCTTGCTTGCCTTGCTCCAATGAATAGTTGTTGTTTTTTAAATAAGCGAACCACAGTGCACAAAGCAAAACAGGCAATATAAAGAAAAATTTCATAACCTTCGAAGCAAAAAGAGATTCTTAAAGGGTAATACGTGCTTCACATTAAAATCGATTTAAATGCGTTTTAAAACCTTCAATAGAGAGAGTCAGATTCACGTTTAGACGATGGAATTTTGCAGAACACATAAAAAAACGACCTGATTTGGTCGTTTTTTCTTCATTGTATGCGAATGTAAGCGCTCAGCTTTATCGTCTTATTTGACTTATGCTATCGCTTTGATTTTGGCAGACAATCTTGATTTGTGTCTTGCAGCTTTATTCTTATGAATTAAGCCTTTGGTTGCCATCCTATCAATGATTGGTACCGCTACTTGAAATGCTGATTGAGCTGCTTCTTTATCACCGGCATCAATTGCAGCAACGATTTTTTTCAAGTAGGTACGGGTCATCGAGCGACGACTTGCATTGTGCTGGCGGCGCTTTTCTGCTTGTTTTGCGCGCTTCTTAGCAGACTTGATATTAGCCAAGTGTAACTCCTAAAAAATTGGGTATAAATTGAGGGCGCAGATTATCTTAGTTATCACAGTAGATGTCAATGAATTCGCTGCTCAAATTGAAAAAAATTAGTTTATTCATATGCCTTATTTGCCTACAATGCCAATTGCTTCATATACACTTCACAATAAACACTTTTCACTAAGGAATTCATTTTGGCAAAAAAGCTGCTAAAAGCAGGGCTTGTTGTCAGCACGATGACGTTGTTGTCACGAATACTCGGGCTCGTTAGAGATATTGTGGTTGCTAAAGTCGTTGGTGCGGACTCCGCAGCTGACGTCTTCTTTTTTGCCAATAAGATCCCCAACTTTTTGCGTAAATTATTTTCGGAAGGAGCATTCGCACAAGCATTTATTCCTGTATTGACAGAAGTGATGGAGAAGGAATCGAAACAGCGGCAAAAAGAGTTTATCGCCAAAGTTTCGGGCACGCTTGGTGTGATAGTGTTTATTACTGCAATTATTGGGGTATTGGGATCCTCGGTGATAGCTGCGATTTTCGGCGTCGGGTGGTTTATTGACCATCTAAATGGTGGTGAAGATGGCGAGAAGTTTGAACTTGCTTCTTTGCTATTAAAAATCACATTTCCCTATATCTTCTTTATTTCACTAACTGCGTTTTCCGGCGCAATTCTCAATACATTGAATAAGTTTGCAGTTGCGTCATTCACACCTGTTCTTTTGAACATCAGTATTATTGGATGTGCTTATTTTCTTTCGCCGTATGTATCAAATCCCGCTTATGCGCTCGCATGGGGGGTGTTTGTTGGAGGCGTTGTCCAGTTAGGTTTTCAGCTTCCTTTTCTATACAGGGCAGAGGTGTTGGTTTTGCCCAGATGGGGTTGGGCAGATCACTATGTTACAAAAGTGAAAACACTGATGATCCCTGCGTTATTTGGTGTATCTGTGAGTCAAATAAATTTGCTCTTTGACACAATGATCGCCAGTTTCTTGATGACAGGTTCAATTAGCTGGCTGTATTATTCAGACCGTCTTTTAGAGTTTCCTCTTGGGCTTTTTGGGATTGCAATTGCGACTGTCATACTGCCATCGTTATCAAAAAACCATGTAAATGAAGATAAGAAAACATTCAGTGAAACACTGGACTGGGCCATAAAGCTGATTGCATCGCTCGGCATACCAGCTGCTGTTGGACTTTTCGTATTCTCTTTACCGCTGTTACTACTCATTTTTCAACGTGGTGCTTTTACAGTCCACGATGGGGTAATGGCCTCCTACAGCTTAATGGCTTATTCTCTTGGTTTGTTTGGTTTTATGTTAGTTAAGGTCCTTGCTCCTGCATTTTATAGCCGTCAAGACACCAAAACACCCGTTAAGTATGGCATCATCACCATGGTGGCAAATATGGTGTTCAATTTAATATTTGCGATTCCTTTTGGCTATGTGGGATTGGCTATAGCGACTGCTATTTCAGGTTGGTTAAATGCAATCTTGCTTTATCAGCGGTTACACAAAAGCAATGTGTACCGCCTATCTAAAAAAATGATTCTTTTTATGTTTAAAATAGTAATCGCGTCTGCCGTGATGGGAATCGTCGTCTACCTATGGTCATCAGGGCTTGATTGGGCAAATTTTGATACGTATCTACGTTTAAAACATGTATTTGTGGGGATTTTGGGAGCCGTATTGGTTTATACCATATCCATTTTGTTGCTTGGTATCAGGCCGCAGCACTTCATTAAGCACTAAAGTTCTACATATTAATCTGGCTATACTTAATTTGTGCTTTAGCATTGGTCAAAGCGCTGAAAACCTATATAATCTTGCGCTTTGGTCAATAACGGATTATTTGAGAGCAGCATGTATGCATTTATGATGCATAGTCACCTTCTAGTCTATATCGTAAAGAGGTTCATAAGAGCAACGTGCAATTAATACGAGGTATTGGGAACATACGTCCTGACCACCATGGTTGCGTGCTCACTATAGGTAAGTTCGACGGTGTGCACTTAGGCCATCAGGCAGTTTGCAAAAACCTAATTGAAAAAGCAAAACAGCTTAACCTTCCATCATCTGTTATGGTATTCGAACCTCAACCAGAAGAGTTTTTTGCGCTTGAAAAAGCGCCACCCAGATTATCCAATCTCCGTGATAAATATAATCAGCTCAAATTACTAGGTATAGACAGACTTATCTGTATTCGATTTGAGAACTCGTTTGCGAAACAATCTCCGACGCATTTTGTTGAAAATTTATTAAGAGATAAACTAGGCACACGATTCTTAGTTGTTGGAGATGATTTTAAGTTCGGCTATGAGCGCAAAGGCGACTTCGCGTTTTTACAACAGATAGCATCACAATGCGGGTTTGATGTTGTCAATACAAAAAGCTACCAAATGAACAATGATCGGATCTCTTCGACGCTTATTCGACAAGCGTTAAGAGTTGGTGATTTTTCGGCAGCTAAACAAATGCTGGGAAGAGACTTTGCGCTATTTGGAAAAGTCGTTCACGGAGAGAAAAACGGAAGAAAAATAGGTTTTCCCACAGCCAATATTAAAATTAAAACGCCAAAACTACCGATTTCTGGTGTATTTGCAGTAAGAGTTCATGTAAACGGACAAGACTATGATGGCGTTGCAAACCTTGGTGTTAGGCCAACACTTTCTGGGCAACAGTTACAGTTAGAAACGCACCTGTTTGGGTTTTCGGGTGATTTGTATGGCCGTCCTATTTCTGTGCGGTTTATCAATAAGATCAGGGATGAGAGGCGCTTTAATAGTTTAGACGATTTAAAACAACAGATAACCAAAGACGCCATTACCGCGAAAGCCGTATTATCAGCAAAATAATAAATCAGCAAAATAATAAATCAGCAAAATAATAAATCAGCAAAATAATAAATCAGCAAAATAATTTTTGGATCTCACTGAATGACCGATAATCAATCTACACCTAAGCTACCAGAAATTGCTACAGATCCTAAACCTCCATTGCGTTGTAACAGATGTATTACTAATGTTGATGGGATGGGAGATATAAAACGCCATGCCTAAATTCATCAGCGAGACAGGATTCAGATTTCTTTGGATAACTATCATTGCTATCGTCCTTGATCAATGGACTAAGTTGGCAGTTGTTGATGCAATGTATTTAGGGCAATCCAGCCAGATCTTGCCGTTTTTCAATTTAACTTATGTGCATAATTATGGCGCAGCCTTTAGTATTTTGTACGATGCTGGAGGTTGGCAACGATATTTTCTCAGTGCAGTTGCATTAATTGTCAG
The DNA here is from genome assembly GCA_002340325.1 of Glaciecola sp. UBA2563. Lineage (GTDB taxonomy): Bacteria > Pseudomonadota > Gammaproteobacteria > Enterobacterales > Alteromonadaceae > Glaciecola. The sequence continues at coordinate 3,945 of DDLV01000121.1, forward strand.
TATTGTGATCCTTTGGTGGCTGTACAAATCAACTAAAAAACAAGTGCTGATGTGTGTCGCTTTCGCTTTTATTTTGGGCGGTGCTATTGGCAATTTGATTGATAGAGTTCTGTATGGTTATGTTATCGATTTTCTCGATTTTTATATCCAAACGTATCATTGGCCCGCCTTTAATGTGGCCGACTCCAGCATCTTTATCGGTGCAGCGTTATTGATACTAGACATGATCATCAATAAGGATGAAGACCAAAATGAGCAGTAGCAACGAAGTTAACGCAGAAAGCGAAGTCATTCTGCATTTTGATTTAAAATTAAAAGATGGGTCTGCTGTTGACAGTACGCGAGTTAATGATAAACCTGCGAAGATGGTCATGGGCGACGGTAGCTTAACACCTAACTTTGAAGCATGTTTAATTGGTTTGGTGAAAGGACAGAGAAAGTCATTTGAAATTAACGCAAATGATGCTTTTGGTATGCCTAACCCGGACAATATATATCACCTTGACCGAACAAAGTTCGATGCTGATGAAAAGTTAGAAGAGGGGATGATTATGGGGTTTGCTCAGCCTGACGGTAGCGAGTTGCCAGGAATAATTCGCAGCGTCGCTGGTCAGTCAGTAACCGTTGATTTTAATCATCCATTAGCGGGACAAGATGTCATCTTTGATGTTGAAATTATTGACGTGAGGTAATGATGAAGGTTCATTTAGCAAATCCTAGAGGGTTTTGTGCAGGGGTTGATAGAGCAATTACGATTGTCGAACGCGCACTAGAAATGTTTGAGCCACCCATTTATGTGAGGCATGAAGTTGTCCACAACCGTTTTGTAGTGGACGGACTTAAAGCCAGAGGGGCTATTTTTGTTGATGAATTAGATGAAATTCCTGACGATAACATTGTTATTTTCTCAGCACATGGTGTGTCGCAAAGTGTTAGAGAAAATGCAACCGCAAGAGGATTGAAGGTCTTTGATGCTACTTGCCCTTTGGTTACCAAAGTCCATATGGAGGTCATGCGAGCCTCTAAGAAAGGCACCGAATGCGTACTCATCGGCCACCATGGCCATCCAGAGGTCGAAGGTACTATGGGCCAATACAATAACCCCGACGGCGGTATATATTTAGTCGAGTCCACTGCTGATGTGCAACAACTCGATGTTAAAAACCCAGATGAACTCTACTATTGCAGCCAGACAACGCTTTCGGTTGATGATACGGCTGAGGTGATAGAAGCACTGCGAGAAAAGTTTCCAAACATTGATGGCCCGCGCAAAGACGATATTTGTTATGCGACACAGAATAGACAAGATGCCGTAAGAGACTTAGCTGCGGCATGTGATGTAGTGTTGGTTGTAGGCGCACAAAACAGTTCAAATTCAAATAGGCTGCGAGAGCTGGCTGAAAAAATGGGCGCAGCCGCGTATCTTATTGCTGATGAGAACTGTCTAAAGAGCGAATGGTTTTCATCCTCTACTAGCGTAGGCGTAACAGCTGGAGCTTCAGCACCTGATGTATTGGTTGAGCGGGTTATTTCGCAACTTAAAGCATATGGTGCTACTGATGTATTGGAATTGGATGGGCGCAAAGAAGACGTCGAGTTTGCTGTGCCTAAAGAGCTGCGGATAAAACAAATTACGTGAATCAGAATATAGAAATTTATATTGCTACTCAGCGAGCAAAAAGGGCAAACAAAAAGTGGTGGCAGTTTTGGCGTTAGCTTTTGTCCTTAACCTTTCGGTTAGATAGTTTATCAGAGCTTAAAGAAGCATCTCTTGTGTGATTGGGTGAAAGAAATCACTCTGTTTAATTAAGCTGTTTGCAGTCAATGATTCAACGCTTATGACGTGAGTGTTTATGCTATGGCGTAGAGAAACTCGATGTAGTAGTAAGTCAAAATCGCCATCGCCGCTCAGTAGAAATACGTGCTCTACTTTTTCGGCATACTCCATAACATCCAAAGTGATGCCCACGTCCCAGTCGCCCTTTGCAGAACCGTCACGTCGTTGTATATAAGGTTTAAGTTTGACGTCAAATCCAATATGTCTAAGCGCGCTTTGAAACTTTTTTTGTCCTTCGTTTTCACTATCAACAGCATAGGCAAATGCATAAGAAATACTGTACTGGCCATCTAGTTGTTTCCAAAGTTTTCGATAATCAAAGGCGCGCTGAAACGCATCTCGACAGGTATAATACACGTTTTGAACATCGACAAAAATCGCTGCTGTGGGTTGAAAATTTTGCATGTTATGGAAGCTTGCGAAATAATTTTCACTTGATTGTACTAGGGCTTGTTTATCTTTGTTCATTTTTTATGTTGTCTTTTAAAATTATCTAGTTCAAGTCGTCCGTAATCTGCACTCTTAGATAATTCTAAAACGCTAACCATATCGAACATTTCATACGTGAGACTTATATAAAATAACCAATAATTGGCCTAGCTGTAATAACCTACAGGTGAGAAGAGGTTTTAACTCACGCGGATTATGATGGTGGTATTTAGTAGTAACAACCAAAAAAAGACGCAGCTAGGCATCGGTATGGTTGAAGTGTTAATCACACTTTTCGTACTTTCGGTAGGATTGCTCGGCGTAGCATCGATGCAGTTCATCAGCTCGTTTAATAATAAAAGCGCTTTAGCAAGGACACAGGCTGTCTTTGTAACGCAACAGACTGCAGAGTTATTGCGAGCGAGCATGACATTGTCTTCGGTGACTGACGGTTACGTCGTTGATAATGCCTACTTTGACCAAAACAACTATAACTTTGCTAATTTATCTTGTAACTCCAGTACTTCTAGCTTTGATTGCCATTGTAAGGCGCTTCCCGAATCCATTCCAGACTGCCTTTCAGGTGAATGCAATACGCAAGAGTTTGCTATTTTTGACGCTCACAAGATGTCGTGCGCGACGGTTGCAAGTAATCCGGAAGCAGAGATATTCGTTGAGTGTGACGACAATAATGTATTGGATGCAGACGCTTGCACGGCAGGCTCAATTCATCGAATCATCGTAAGGTGGCCGGAAACTGGTTGGCAAGGAAAGAGTCGAGTAGCCAATTCCCAGTGCAACAGCGCAGGAAGCTCTGATTATGATTGCGTCGCGCTTGAGGTGTTGCTGTGAGAAATCTACTAGCGTTCAAACCCGCAAGGAATCAAGTAGGCTTAACGCTTGTTGAGCTTATGGTCGCCGTCGCGCTTGGTGCTATCGTTTCAATAGGCATTGTTCAAGTGCTGGTAAGCAATCGGTTTTCCGATGACCTGAATACATCCATTGCCACCGCTCAAGAGAATGGCAGATTTATCGTCACAAGACTTCGTAACGATATCATGATGGCGGGTTATCACAATCCTTTATTCCCAGATCTCAACGACTCTGTAGATTTAACCGAAGAAAACTCTTTTTTAAGAAACAACGTGATCGTCTTGCCAGGAGACTTTGCTCTTCGAGCGAACTTGGGCAGTAGTGAAGGCTCTGGTAGTTCAGATGACACTTTGGTGATATCCAAACAAGCGTTGCAGGACTGCAGAGGCGCGAAACTCGGCTACTTGGATGATGAAGAATTCTACGTCGTAAATGAGTACTTCCTAGAAGGTGATGAGTTGCGTTGTAGAGGTTTCGACGGTCGGGTCTTAAGAGGACAGCGGATCGCTATTGACCACAATAACCATGAAGCGGTCACGCTTATGGAAGACGTACTCAGCTTTCAAGTGATGTACGGAATAACGGCATCTGATGTAAATGCAACGACTGGCACGCCGGTGAAATACATTGATGCTTCAGAACTGGCTGCAGCTTTTGATGACAATGCGCATGTAGTGGCAGTGAAAATAGCCTTAATAATAAAGGGAGACGGAGATGGATTTATTGAATCGCCTGCAGAATTCAAATTACTCAACGAAGACACAATTACAGCGCCTGATAAAGGTTTATACCAAGCGTTCGAAACAACAATCACACTGAGAAATGCGAAAAATTTTGTAAGGGCAAATATATGAAAAAGCAAGGTGGATTAGTACTTGTTTTTGCACTTCTGGTGCTAGTTTCAATCACGATTTTAGGCATAAGTTCTGTCAGTAGCTCGGCGCTGCAAACCAAAATGGCGTCATCAATAGAAAAGACATCGTTGGTTTTCGATGCAGCCGAAGCTGCAATAGGTGGCGTCGTTTTTGAAGCTGAGGACGAAGCCTTGCTCAGCGATCCAAATCTGCTTGATCCGCTGTCAGAAGCTCGGCAAGCTGCCGCGATTGACTTGGACGCTGAACAGCTAAGCTGCTTTGATGATCGCAGAACAAGACGTAACGCAACAATGGCAGGCATGGCATTTAACACACAGCACACACAGAACGGTAAATTCAGTGATTTACCTCCGATGAACGCATGGTCTCGTTCCGTCTTCGTACGAGAACAAGCGTGTATTGGGTCTAGTAACGTTATTGGGGGAAGCAATATAAACTGCCACGTCTTCTTGATAAGAGGGTGTGGCCAAATAGAAGGGAGTGATTTTGCTATTGCAAATACGCTGACGGCATCAGTGTTTGCTCCTTCTTCAACGAACAGGTAATGCTATGAAAAATTCAACGCTTTATTCATTCGCTACATCGTTTGTGCTCTCCTGTATGATTGGTTTTTCAGCATTTGCTGATGATTTAGAAATCTATATTGGTGACGGTTTTGACTCCGTTGATTACGATCCCAATGTGTTATTCATAATGGATACCTCGGGCTCAATGCGAGCAACAGACGGGACAGGGGAATCCCGTTTATTACGTGTCCAAGATGCACTTCGCGAATTGATGTCAACCGCAACCAATATTAACGTCGGCCTGATGCGATTTTCTAACAAAGGTGGTCCTGTGCTATATCCTGTGAGAGGAATAGACCAGGCAGCTACCACAGATTTTGTTATTCCAATACAAGATTCAAATGATGACGTACACAAGATTGATGCAAATCTCACTGATGCATCTAACCGACAAATCACGTTAACACTTGGCACTAGTTCTGTAACGACGGGATTGAGATTTACTAATGTTAATATCCCAAGAGGCGCGGCCATTACCAGTGCTGTGGTAAAGTTCACCAGTTCTAACCCTAATACTGCACCTAGTGAATTCACTATCCGTGCTGAAGCTACCGGGGATGCCGTAAATTTTGATCCAACAAATGATGGTGTGGATGAACGAACATTAACAGCTGCGCAGACTGTCTGGGCGGAAAACAATGACTTTCCGCTCGTTGGTGAGAGTGTGAGTACACCTGACCTTTCACACATTGTACAAGAGGTCGTGGATAGAAATGACTGGTGTGGTGGCAATGCGCTTAACCTCATTATTGAAGGCACAAGTGCGAACGCCGCTAGCGCAAGGCGTGCCTATTCAAGAGATGATGGCACCAGTAGAGCACCGCAATTGGTGGTTAAATATGACGATTCAACTGCCACGGGCTGTGTTAGAAAACAGCGCGTTTTTCAAATCAATAGCCAAAGAAACAATGCTGAAGAGGCGTCTAACGGGCGCAACGCAACGGGTTCAGAATTGACAATGCGCGATGGCCAAGGTGGAGTAGACTTCGTTGGTTTGCGGTTTACAAACATCGACTTACCACAGGGTGCTAGCGTGTTAAATGCTTATTTGGATTTCACCGCTAACAGAGTGGCTGATGATTCGGGTGCTTCGATATTTATACAGGGAGTTGCAGAAGATGATCCGCGCGATTTCAGAAATTATCCAAGGTATTTATTACGTGATAAACCAAAAACATCAGCATCAGTCGCTTGGAATGAGATTGAGCCCTGGTACAGAGATGGAGAGTATCGGTCTCCTTCAATAAGCGCTATTGTGGAGGAGATAGTGGGCCGACCTGGATGGCGTAATGGCAATGATATGATGTTTGCGCTGAGTGGATTTTCGCCTGCATTACGTGGTGCTTACACTTTTAGAGGAAAACGATCGGCTGCTGCAAGGCTAGTGATTGAATATGAAGGCAATGCAGTACCTGGTGCATCTGCATCGGTGAGAGATAGCGTTGTGAGCGCGGTTAACGAATTAAATGCAAGTGGTACAACCCCTATCGTCGATACGCTCTATGAAGCTGCGTTGTACTATGGTGGATTGCCGGTTGATTATGGCCTTAGAAGAGGTGATCACACCGTAAGCAGCTCCGTTCGAAGAGCGACTCGCGTGAGTAATAGGTCTTCATACATCGGTGATGACAGTGTACTTCCAGCTGGGTGTTCAGAAGGCAACCTTAGTGCATCCAGTTGTATTGGTGAATACATTCCTGCTGGTGCGGTTTATGTGTCGCCGATCGAAGATGTGGAATGTCAGGTTAATAATCATATTGTCTTGCTATCAGACGGACAGCCTAATGGCAACATTAGTGTGTCGAAAGTACAACAAATGATCAGTGAAAACTGCAGCGGTGGCGGAAGCGGAAAATGCGGTCCGGAGCTCGCTGGCTTTTTGAGTGAATCAAACTCAGTCACTGGCGCATCAGTAACGACGCATACCATTGGGTTTGCTGCCAATGAGGATGTTAATAACTACCTCAACCAACTGTCGTCGGAAGGAGGCGGTCAGTTTTACCGTGCTGACGACAGTGAATCGCTGTTGGATGTTTTTAATACGATTATCAGAAATATAAAAGACGACAATGCCACGTTTGTTGCGCCAGGTATCGCGGTAAATCAGCAGAATAGGCTAACACACTTAGATCAATTATATTTTGCACTGTTTAAACCAACCGAAAGTGCATTATGGCCGGGTAACGTAAAACGATACCGGTTGAAAAATAACAGGATCGTTGATTCAAATGGCGTAGAGGCCGTGGACCCCGAAACAGGCTTCTTCGCCAATACAGCGAGAAGCTACTGGTCAGCCCAATCTGACGGCGCGGATGTGAGATTTGGTGGCTCAATAAGTAAACTCACGCTGAATAGAGATATCTTCACGTTTGGTGATGAACCAGGCGCTATTTTCAGAGAATCTAATCGCGTAATTGAAAATAATTCCAATATCACTTCGGCGGATTTAGAACTTGATTCAATTGCAAATAATAGTGTGAGACAACAGGTTCGCGTTGAGCTCCTCAAATGGGCGCGCGGCGTCGATGTCTTTGATGTCGATCGCGATGGCGACAGAACAGACATCAATTTTATGATGGGCGATCCAATCCACTCTCAACCCGTGATCGTTAACTATGGAGAAAACGATGATGCGGTGTTTGTTGCAACGAATCACGGCTTTATTCATTCCATCGATACTGACAATGGCAATGAGAATTTTTCAATAATTCCAAGAGATTTAATCGGTAATCTGTACAAATTTTATGAAAACGTGAATACGGTTGATCATACCTATGGCTTGGATGGAGATTTGGTCGTGCGCTACCACGATGACAAAATCTGGCTGTACGCAGGTATGAGACGGGGCGGGAATAATTATTACGTCATCGATATCACGCAGAAAATGAACCCTAAGTTAGTCTATAAAATTGACGGTGGCGCAGGTGACTTTGCAAATCTGGGACAGACTTGGTCTCGACCAATCCTCACTAAAGTGAACATTGGCGGTTCAGTTAAAGAGGTATTGGTTTTTGCTGGTGGTTATGATGAAGATCAAGATTATCGCGATGTGAGAATGGAAGATTCTATAGGTAACAGCGTATTTATCGTTGATGCTGATAATGGCGAGTTGTTGTGGTCAGCGAGCAATCAAAACGCGGATCTTAATATTCCAGAGATGAAGTACAGTATTCCTGCTCGAGTGGCGGCAGTTGACCGCGATTTCGACGGCTTGATGGACCACATGTATGTCGCTGATATGGGTGCGCAGTTGTTTAGATTAGATGTTTATAACGGTGAGAATCGCGTTGATTTAGTCAAAGGTAAATTAATAGCGACGTTGGGAGGCGACACTGCCGAATCTAATCGGCGTTTTTATTACGCGCCAGACGTTGCACAAATTGCATTAGGAGAAGAACAGTATTATGCGGTAGCAATCGGCAGCGGATTTAGGGCCGGACCTCTTAATAATACTATTCAAGATAAGTTCTACATGTTTAAGGACAAGGGCGTATTTTCGCGAAATGAGGACAATGAATTTACGTTTCCTGAAACGCCCATTACTGAGGAAGACTTATATAACGCAACGTTGCATGAATTGACATCATCTGACGAGAATGTCAGACAGATAGCAAATACCGCTTTTACAGACAAACAAGGTTGGGTGCTAGATTTAGATGCTCGTGGTGAGAAAGTTCTATCATCTCCTTTGATCTTTGATTTTAAGATATTCTTCACAACATATTTACCGGCTAGCGCCAGTGATAGTGCGTGCGCGCCACCATCAGGTTCAAGTAGGGCATACTTAGTTGATCTATTTAACGCTAATGCAGTGACAGACTTAAACAACAATAGCAGTGAAGAGCATGAAGATAGGTTCGCTGACCTTAAGCAATCGGGTATTGCGCCTGATGCCAAGATTTTGATTGAGAATATCGTCAAACCGGTTGTATGCATTGGTGTTGAATGTGCCGCTGCTGCAGTAGAGCTTGATGAACAGGGTAATGAGGAGGTATGTGATAACGATTTTGCATGCCTTGCACAGAATATCTACGGTAGATTTGAACGCGTCAAAAAAGACGCATGGTCAACTGAAGTCGAGGATAACTAAAAGGCTATTGAAGTAGACTTACCACACCCTTCGTTTTCGAATCACAAGCAGTCAATCCTTTAGGTTGCTTGTGATTCGATATTTCTAGCGCTATACAATTGAATTCGATAGAAATAAGTCATTGAATTAATAACTGTGTTTTGGGAAATGATCAGTCACACTTGATTTCTTTATTGTTATGTAGCTCGTGAATGCCGTTTTTGTCTTTATCTTTCGATGATCTAATGCGTCCTTGCAAACTAATAGTAAACCCTCTACTCATATCCATTATGTTGTCAAACACACAAATATAGACACTGACTGGACTTGCCAGAGTACCGCCTCGATAAAAAACAATTTGGTCACGCGAGCTTTTTATCACTACTTTGTCGCTTGATTTATCGGTATACCGCAATATGGGCTCATCTTTATCCAAAGCCTGGTTGTTGTTCTTGTCCACAAATGCGACGGTGTTTGTTCCCCAATAATTGCCATTGCACTTACCATCTTGAATCGGACAAATAGTCACCGATGCTTCTTCGACAATTGCGTGAGTTTTAGCATAATGAATCAGGCCAACCAAGTTATTTAGAGTAGATGTCAAACGCGCGTGGTTAATCCATCCTGGAATACTATGACTTGAAAGGGTAAAGGCAATGGACAGCACTGCAATACATAGCAATAACTCAAAAAGCGTAAGTCCTTTATACTGATTAAACAAACCATATCCGTGTTTACCGATTTATTGATGCTGCAAAGAATAAACAACAAATGGAGTCTGCAAAACTGTACGTAAGCGCGTTTTTAAGCTGCCGTTCATTGAAGCGATGCTTATTAGCTGACGGGTATTCGTATTTAAAAGACGCTGTGCAACATCCATGTTCGCTCGGGCTCGCACATCCGTGTGCTCGCACGCTTTTAAATACAAAGCCCCCTCCGCTAAGCGCTATATCGCTTCAATGAACCGCAGCGTGCGCAAGCACGATATAAAGATTTTTAGTAAATTTAAGCTGTGCAAGGCGAATCTAATGGGGCTAAGAAAACATGATTAAGAACAGCTTAGAGCATCTCCATCTTTGTTTTCATGAATGCCATCTCCATTTTCATCTCTGCTTAGTTTTACCCGTCCATTTGGGTTGATGTCGATTTGGCGAGCAAGCTTGTTGTCGTTGGAGTTTGCACATAGGTTTAGCGTTGACGATTGATTCGCGGTGCCAGTTGGCGAAAATACAATTAACCGATTAGGAGCAGTCATGTTATTCGCAACGGATATCTCTTCTGTGGTATACAGCAATGCCTCATTTGCTTCGCGGTTGCCGTTTTCATTTCTATCAATAAATACAATTTTGGGAAGGTCCCAGTCAGATGTGTCACATGCAGAAAAATCAGCTGATGGGCAAACGATAACTTCTTTCAATTGGTCAACGGCGGTAAATCTAGCAAATCGCAGCGCTGCGCTAGTTGCATTAATATCTGATGTTACCTGATTTCGGCTTGTAATGACTTGAACATTTGGTACCACTAAACCCAGTAAAATCGCTGATATAGCAACGACTACCATCAGCTCTACTAGCGTTAGCCCATTTTGACGTGCAGTTGATGTGCGAATCCTGTCCACTATCATACCCTCTGTTGATAGACGTAGTATAAAGATATCTGTAATTGAATGAGTATTTGAATATACATAAGCTTACTAATACAAATACCTATTTAAGGTTCTTAGTTATATTTATTGGAGACCCGACAAAGCATTTATGAGAGGGAATGTTAGTGAGGGTTGATTTGCAAATTTAACTACCATCACTACGTATGGACCATGGCTTCAGTAGTAAAAGATAGACAGGCCCTAATCGTCACAACATACTTTATTGCAATCAAGGCCATGTGCCAGTTGCATTGGCGTCGCTTCACGCACATTGATAATGTTAACTTCAAAGATCAATGTGTGCCCGGCCAAAGGATGATTGCCGTCTACGGTAACAGACTGGTCGGTCTTGTCAGTGACAATTACAGATTGCTCGCCCTCGTCTGTCGTAGCGCGAAAACTCATGCCTATTTCCACTTGTATATCATTAAACATACTAATTGGAACTTCTTGAACAAGCTTTAGATTATAATCTCCGTATCCGAGCTCTGGCGGGACCTCTACTTGAAACGCATCTCCGGCTTGCCGGTTATAGAGGGCTCGCTCTAGCCCGGGGATCATGAATTTACTGCCTTGTATAAATTCAAGTGGCTCGTCTGCGGTGGAGCTGTCAATTTCCTCACCTTCTTTTGTTCTTACAACGTATTGAATCGTTACTATATGATTATTTTTGATCTGCATTAATATGTTTCAGTCTGTGTCTACTTTGTATGGAAGTGGCTGCACAGTCATTTGTCTAAGCGGTTGGTCCTTGCTGCGAAGAGTGTCACCTTCAACGATATCATTCGGCAGCACAGCCAAACATTTCATTTCGTTATTATGCGTTGAAACCCTAATAACGTTGCCGGCACGTCTCCAGTTATCGCCCACTTGCCTTTCAAGAGTCGTTCCGATTTCTAGCGTTTCTTTACTGGCCGACTCAGAAGTTTGATTATTCTCGATCATATGTAGCAAATACAGAGCACGTTTGTTTTTTCCAAGAAACTTAGTTCTCGCAATTACTTCCTGCCCCATATAGCACCCTTTATCAAAATCGATACCACCAAGACATTGAAGATTAAACATCTGAGGGACATATTCGTTAACAGTAGATTCAGTTACGATGCCAAAACCATCATTGACTTCTAGCCATTCGTGAAACTGCTCATCGATGAATGTAACCGACGCTTCATTTTCAAGTTGGATAAATGAATCTTGCGAAATTAATCCCATGTAACGCGGTGTTGATTGGGAGATACAAAAGAATAAACTGCCGTCAACCTCAATGCTAGCTAAGTGCGTTGTTGGTAGCGTTGCATAGGATTTTTCAATGGTAGACTTAATTTCCTCACCAGCAAAAGAAACAAGAACAACATCCTCATTTATGTCGATAGACACTTTTGAAAATACCCCATACTTTTTCAGTTGTGCCAACGTTTGTTCGGCTGCAGCGTTTTCAATTAGTAATGAAAAGCCAGCGCCGCGTTTGCACAAATAGGCGATACTCCACATTTTGCCCTTAAAATCGCAATGCGCTGTTAATTTGATTTCTCCATCTTTCGAGTTTTCAGTATCTACCGTAAGTTGGCCATGCAAAAATTTAGCAGCATCTTCTCCACTGACCTCTATCACTCGATAATTATTGAGTTTGCAAATGCCATTTTTCATTGAAAATTTCCATTTTGTGTTTAGTTAAAGAAATGAGGGCGCGTAAAAGAAAAACAAGATAAATCAGCCCGAGCAATTCTGTACTTATGGTTACGATTTTTTGATTTTACTTATGATATCATCTACCGCCACTTTATCTTATGTCGATTACTTTAGATATAAGTGTCGGAATTTTGACTGGCTGTAACAGTAAGGGTCACCATAGTAAGGAGTTTCTTGTGTTTGACGAAAAGAGATATGCTCGTCTTAAATGGGCGTGTCGAAGAGGGATGTTAGAATTAGATGTATTACTTCTTCCGTTTGTAGAACAATCTTTTGAAACGTTGACATATGAGCAAAAAGTCATTTTTGAGCGCTTGTTAACCAGTGATGATCCTGATTTGTATGCCTGGTTTATGGGACATCAGAAGTGTGAAGATAAAGAATTTGCAGATATGATTGCGTATGTGTTGAAGGCAATTAAAATCAGATAATTGTGCGCTGCCATACAATATGCTTGAGTTCAGCCAGGCGACAGTGGGTTCCATTGTTACTGTTATTACAACTACTGATTCATCTCTGTGCGCATCTGTTAAATGGGTTTGCGTACAGTTTTTTGTGTATAACATGCACCATGTTAATAATCATTATTCTTCGACATGCGAGCATTCAGGAGCTACACTTTAGTCGTAAACAATCCGGAATTGATGTTGTACACAAAAATAATAACAGCTGCTCAACGTTCACAATTGCTGGACGCTGTAATAGCAGTTTTTGGTGCTTAATACTCTTCCCTAAATACACAGATAAGGATAGCTCAAGTCAAAAGATGTTGATATTGCCCAAGTTTCTGTTTGATGAAAAGTCGTTTCGTTCTCTTGTGAGAACATCAGCGTGGACGACTTCTGAGGACGGTTAATTCGATGCTGAACTTGTACACAAAAGCTGCTTTATGCGCCTTTAAACCAGAAGTACCGACAATTAAACTGCCTCAAGAGCAACTCGTTAACCAGTTCCAACAAGATCAATCATTGCTCTCACAATACAACGAAATTACTGGTTGGAATGTTGAAGCTACTGCCTCATTAATTCACCCGTTGTACATTCAGGTGCTTTCGTTGCCAGTACAACTCCAAATGATGGTAGATAAAAAGTTTCCTTTTAAACCTATTGGACTGGTTCATCTCGCAAATAAAGTTACTCTTTTTCGTTTACCAACTTCGACAATGAGTTTTGATGTTGTCTGTTATTTTGGAGAAGTTTTTAGGCATAAGCGTGGTATTGTATTTGAGGTGATAACCGAAGCGGTTGCGAAAGGCAAAACATTAGTTAAAGCCTCTAGTTATTATCTTTCGCGGCACTCTCCCGATGTAACAAGGCAGTATTCTCAGCTTGTTACGTTTAACGAAAACGAGTTTATGCGACCTCTTTTTAACTGCCAGTCTCAAGTAGCACCCCAGAAAATAGGTGAGTTCAGTTTTGGCCATGATTTGGGAAGAAAGTACGCGAAAATCTCGGGTGATTATAATCCCATACATTTGTGGCCGTTGACGGCAAATCTGTTCGGCTTCAAACAGGCAATTGCGCATGGCATGTTTACAAAAGCAGTTGTGGTAAGTGAGTTATTCAAGCAAAATTCCAACGTGTTAACGCTAATTCAACGTGAACAAAAAGTGGAATTAAAAGCAGTCTTCAAAGCGCCGATTATGTTGCCGAATCAATGCGAATTGCAGATGATGTCAGCAGGAGACAGCATCTCGCTACAATTGTGCACTAAAACAAAAAAACGAGACAGAGCGCATATTTTCGTCAATTGCTCTAATCAACCCTAGCACAACCTAAATTTGTAATTCCGCATACCAAGCCTACTCATTAATGTATTTATTGTGAGTACTCTTGCAAATGACGGTTGGTCCGGATTCGGGCAGTAAATTGGGGTAATCTATGTTGTAGTGCAATCCTCGACTTTCCTTTCTTTGTAACGCACAGGTGACGATTAGTTGCGCTATGCACACCAGATTTCTTAGCTCCAACATGTTGTGACTGACTTTAAAGTTAGAGTAATACTCATCTATTTCCTGCCTGAGTAACGCGATTCTACGTTTTGCTCTCTCTAGACGCTTTGTTGTGCGGACAATCCCAACATAATCCCACATAAATAATCGCAATTCATGCCAGTTATGTTGTATTACTACCTCTTCATCTGAATCAATAACTCGGCTTTCATCCCAAGGACGTACCTCAAACGGATCATGAGGCGTGTGCAACTGTGACAGTATATGCGTGGCACTTGCACGAGCAAAAACAACGCACTCAAGTAATGAATTACTTGCCATTCGATTGGCACCATGAAGCCCGGTATATGCAACTTCTCCAATTGCGTATACATTTTCTAAATTCGTTCTTCCATCTAGATCCGTCTTTACTCCGCCGCAGGTATAATGCGCTGCAGGCACTACTGGAATCGGCGAACGCGTAATATCAATGCCCAAACTGCGGCATTTTCGATAAATGTTGGGAAAATGTTTGACAATGAAATCGCTTGGCTTGTGGCTAATATCGAGAAACATAGAGTCTTCACCGAGGCGTTTCATTTCAAAGTCAATTGCTCTGGCCACAACATCTCTCGGTGCTAAATCACCGCGCTCATCAAATGTTTGCATGAATGGTGTGCCATCTCTGTGACATAAAAAAGCGCCTTCGCCTCGTAATGCTTCTGTAATAAGGAAATTACCTGCTTCTGGATGAAACAAACAGGTTGGATGGAATTGATTAAATTCCATATTTGCTACTTCACAACCTGCGCGCCAAGCCATTGCTATACCATCTCCAGATGCGATATCAGGGTTTGATGTGTACTGATATACCTTACTTGCACCGCCCGTGGCTAATGCGACAAACTTCGATCTGATGACTTCAACATCTGACTTTTTGCGATTCCAAACGTAGGCGCCAATGCACTTGTTCGCCGTCTTTTTCGTTTTGATTAAATCAATGGCATTGTAACTCTCAAACACATGTATGTTTGGATGGCGAGAGAGGTCTTCTGATAGTGTTTTTTGAACTGCTTCACCGGTCGCGTCAGCAGCATGCAAAATTCTTCTGTGGCTGTGGCCACCTTCTTTGGTAAGGTGAAAGCGCTGTTTGCCATTTCCATCGGTCTCCCGATCAAACGGGACGCCTTTGTTAATCAACCAGTTCATGCTGGATTTAGCGTGTTCGGCAGTATACCTAACCACCGCTTCATCACATATTCCTGCACCTGCTGTCAGCGTATCACGAATATGATCATCAATGGAATCGTCATCATCAAAAACCGCAGCGATACCACCTTGTGCATAAAGTGTACTGCCTTCATTGATATCGCTCTTGCTCAACACAATTACGTTGCAGTGTTCGGCCATTGTCAACGCTAGGGTCATGCCTGCCGCGCCACTGCCGATAATCAAAAGGTCGCATCGATGTTCAATTGTTTGTGACATGTAAAACTGATTAATTGACGCGACTTCGTCCGCTATCAACACGTTACGAATCTCTTTGATGCAACAATTGAAATAGCGTGAAGTGCCCCAATTTCCACTTAAATAAAATTTGACCGAACTTTACCTGAATATGGCTGTCAATACTAGCAACTTGCCAAAGCCATCACGTAGAGACAGAAAGGGGTTATGGCTTTAGATGAGCGAGAAGTTGACGGATAACGAATTAGTACGTCTAGTACAAAACGGTAATAAAAACGCGTTTAATTTATTGGTTGCTAGACATCAGAACAAAGTGATTAACATTGTTGCACGCTATGTTAAAAACTCTGGAGACGTTGCGGACGTGGCACAAGAGGCGTTTATAAAAGCCTACCGAGCATTACCTAACTTTAGGGGCGAGAGTGCGTTTTATACATGGTTGTATCGAATAGCGGTAAATAGTGCAAAGAACTACCTAACGGCGCAGAGTCGAAAACCACCCGCTAGCGATGTCGATACCGCCGACGCTGAGTATTTTGAGGGCAGTGATGCACTAAAGGAAAATGCATCGCCGGAGAATACGCTGCTTTCCGAAGAATTGCGTAAGAAACTCTTTGAGACAATTGATAAATTGCCCGAAGACCTCAAAGTGGCGATTACGTTAAGGGAGATCGAAGGCCTTAGTTACGAAGAAATTGCAGACGTAATGGAGTGCCCTGTTGGTACGGTAAGGTCAAGAATATTCAGAGCAAGAGAGGCTTTAGATAAAGTTATCGAACCTTTAACGCAAACGTAGGTCATACTATTGTTAGAAATAAGTATGAACAACTTGTTTATCCGTATAGATACTGACAAAATAACGACAGCTTTCGCTGCTTAAGTACAGGAACGGTGTATGTCACAAAAATTAGAGAATTTGTCTGGAGCTGTGGATGGAGAGCTGGACGACACAAGTGATTTCAGCGCCTTTGCGTCAGATTCCGAATCGACGCAGAAATGGAAGCGCTATCATCTTGCAAGAGATATTTTGCGAGGTGATGCTAGTGGGGATTTGACTTTTTCAGTGAGTGAGAGAGTAGCAAAAGCACTGGAGCAAGAGTTACCTATCGTCGCGCCGAAGCCTTCTTGGAAAGAAATTCCATTGGTCGCTGGTGTCATCCCAATCTTCAAACAAACAAGTCAGTTAGCGGCGGCAGCGTGCGTGACGGCGCTAGTGATTTTTAGTTACCAGTCTTACAATCAACCAGAAGAAACACAGCCATTTACTTCAGCGCCATCAACGTTTGGTCCTATTGGTGGTTTATCGCCGGTGAGTCTTGAACAAAATGGTTCGGTTTCAGATCAGGTTCGCATGCAGCAACTGTTAGAACAAAGAAGACAGTTAAACGCGCTCATCGAAGATCACGAAAGACAGCTTAGATTAAAACAAACCATTCAGAAGCAGGACAAAGTTCAGTCAGAACAGCGCTAGCATTGAGCGTAATGACAATTATAGATAAGTGCATGGTTGGAAGAATGAGAAAAGCGATTGGGTCTTACTCAACATCGCTTTTTTTATGTTTTCTATTAGGCTACCAAGCAATATCTGAGGTCTCAGCGCAAGAAACGTCACAGACTGAAATAGAAAGTGAAGCCACTCAGGAACCTCCAAGCGCAAGCGAAACTTCCTCATTAAGCGATGAGCAACCTCAGGACGGCACACCATTAATGCAGGCGACTGATTGGCTCAGTCGACTGGCAAAGCAAGTCAATCTCCTCTCATTTGAAAGCGTTTTTGTTGTTACGTCGAGCGGCAAGGATGCAATGCCATACGTTTGGCGACGCGCAACGATTAATGATGGTCACCGCATTGAACAACTCAGTTTGCTCAATGGTCCAGGCTTTGAACAAATAGCTCACCTTGGCAAGGTCAGCGTTTTTGAACCAGGTTTTCCCGCTTACAGTGTAAAAGGCAAACACGTTCAAAGCCCGATACCCGACGGATTCATATATAATCCTGAAGCTATTAGTGACGGCTATGATGCTATTGTAATGGGCCGTAATCGCATTGCTGGGCGCATGGCGCAGCAGATACGAGTGGTGAGTAAAGACAAAACAAGGTTTGGATATCATCTTTGGATGGATGAAGAGTCCGGTCTTTTATTGAAATTAAACACGTATAACTTGGAAGGAAAACTAATAGAGCAGCTGCAGGTCACGCAACTTAACATTTCTAATGACCTTGACCAGCTTTTTGCGAACTTTAACCCTGATCAAATGCCCGAGAATCAACTGCCGTTCTCGCATGAACAAACAGACTTAGCTTGGGACATTAGCTTTTTGCCCGTTGGTATGGATATATTGAAAAAGAGTCTGCACCGGATCCAAAGGACGGGCCAGCTCGCGGAATACATGTTACTCTCCGATGGGGTTGTCGACGTATCTGTTTACTTGATTGAAGCTAACCCAGCATTCAACCAAAAATCTTCATGGCATTCCGGACAAAACGCTGTCGTAGCTCGCTCCGATGGAACAGTACAGGTAACGGTGCTTGGAAAAATACCGGAGAAGACCGCGAACCTCATAGCCGACTCAATCATTGCAGTGGAAGAAACCCAGTGATTGAGGAAGTAGCAATCGTAAGGGAAGTTCATTGCGGACATGCAGTAGTCGAAACGCAAGTCAAAACAACATGTGGTCAGTGTGCTGCTAAAAACAACTGCGGAACCAGCAGCATTGCTAAAGCGTTCTCCAATAAGTCCACTTTTTTTTCAGTTGAAACTAACGCAGCGCTGAAAACTGGTGACGTTATAAAAGTAGGGATCCCGGAAAACGATTTGGTAAGTGCAGCCTTTTACGTATACATCGCCCCTATTTTATCCCTCTTTTCAGGTGTAGCCCTTATTGCATTTTTGTTACCCTCGCTTTCGGAGTGGTTTCAGCTGTTATTCGGCGTTCTCTGTGCTGGTCTTACTCTCAAATGGCTTCAAAAAAGGTATGGAGATACAAACGCAGGGGACCAATTCACGCCTGTATTCTTAAAAAAAATCAGTAATGGAGACACATTTTCGATAAATCATCTAAACTAGCGCCTAGGCACTCGAGCCTAGATATTTTATCCACCGTTAATCAACAAATATTCACGCATTTTAAACACAGATCTTTTATCTTTTGTCGCAATTCATTGCGGAAAACTGTACCATTCGCGCTCACTTTTTAAACATGGAAGTGAAACAGGTAATTTGGCGACTTTTAACTTATGAAATTTGAAAATATTCGAAATTTTAGCATTATTGCTCATATCGACCACGGAAAATCTACACTTTCCGACCGACTGATTCAATACTGTGGTGGTCTTACTGAGCGAGAAATGGCTGAGCAAGTGCTTGACTCTATGGATATAGAGCGCGAGCGCGGCATTACAATAAAAGCGCAGAGTGTTACGCTCAATTACACCGCTCAGGACGGCGAAACCTATCAATTGAATTTTATTGACACCCCTGGACACGTTGACTTTACTTATGAGGTTTCGCGTTCGCTTGCAGCGTGTGAAGGCGCGTTGCTCGTCGTTGATGCTGGACAGGGCGTTGAGGCTCAAACTCTAGCAAATTGCTATACAGCAATAGAAATGGATATGGAAGTTCTGCCTGTCCTGAATAAAATAGATCTGCCTCAAGCTGAGCCTGAAAGAGTAGCAGAGGAAATAGAAGACATTGTTGGCATTGATGCAATAGAAGCCGTTCGCTGTTCAGCTAAAACCGGCGTGGGAATTGAAGAGGTGCTCGAAGAGATTGTCAACAAAATACCGCCACCTAAAGGCAATAAAGATGCACCATTACAAGCCTTAATTATCGACTCCTGGTTTGATAATTATCAAGGTGTAGTGTCGCTAGTTAGGATCGTAAACGGGGAGTTACGACGCGGCGATAAAATACAAATTATGTCTACCGGAAGGGTATTTCAAGCTGACAAGATTGGCGTGTTTACGCCTCATCAGACAGAAAAAGACGTGCTTAAAACAGGCGAAGTTGGTTTTATAATCGCTGGTATTAAAGAAATTCACGGTGCACCAGTGGGAGATACTGTAACGTTATCTAAAGCGCCTGCAATGGAAGTACTGCCTGGCTTCCAAAAGATTAAACCGCAAGTTTATGCTGGCTTATTTCCTGTAAGCTCGGATGACTACGAAGATTTTCGGGATGCATTAGCAAAGCTAAGTCTCAACGACGCGTCATTATTTTACGAACCAGAATCTTCTGCTGCGCTTGGGTTCGGCTTTAGAATAGGTTTCTTGGGTATGCTGCATATGGAGATTATTCAAGAACGTTTAGAGCGCGAATATGACTTAGATCTTATTACCACGGCACCGACGGTTGTATATGAAGTAAAAACAACGAAGGGCGATGTTGAAAAAGTCGACAACCCGTCAAAACTTCCGCCGGTTAATGATATCGATGAAATCAGAGAGCCTATTGTCAGTGCCAGTATTCTTGTTCCAGAACAATACCTGGGAAATGTAATTACGCTTTGTGTTGAGAAACGCGGTGTACAAAAGCAAATGGTCTATCATGGCAAGCAGGTTGCGGTGACCTATGATATGCCGATGGCTGAAGTTGTTTTAGATTTTTTTGATAGATTAAAAAGTACGAGTCGCGGCTTTGCATCTTTGGACTATAATTTCAGTCATTTCAATGTCGCTGACATGGTTAGACTTGATATTTTAATAAATGGTGAGCGTGTTGACGCTCTCGCTATAATTACGCACAGAAACAATGCGCAATACAGAGGTCGAGACCTGGTTGAAAAACTGAGAGAGCTAATTCCAAGGCAAATGTTTGATATTGCAATACAAGCTGCTATTGGTAACCACATTATCGCGCGAAGCACGGTCAAACAGTTGCGGAAAAATGTTATTGCAAAATGTTATGGCGGCGACGTAAGTCGTAAAAAGAAATTACTACAAAAGCAGAAAGAAGGTAAAAAACGGATGAAGCAGGTGGGTAACGTTGAGTTGCCACAGGATGCCTTCTTAGCCATCCTCAAGGTTGATAATTAATGGCAAACTATTTTTCTATTTTTTTAGTTGTGATTAGCCTAATTACTGGGCTTGTCTGGCTCGTTTATGCCCAGTTTTTTTCGCAAAAGAAAACGGTTACCGCTGATGCAGGCGAAACCACCCGAGCTTCGATAGATGTCACAGAAGAAACACTTCCACCGCTAGTGGATTTCTGCAAACAGATGTTCCCGATTTTTTTTGGTGTCATGATTTTTCGATCCTTCATCTATGAGCCGTTCCAAATTCCTTCGGGTTCGATGATGCCCAACTTGTTAGTTGGTGACTTTATTTTGGTTGAAAAGTTCTCGTACGGTTTACGAGATCCAGTTTGGCGAAGTAAGTTTTTAGAAACGGGAGAAGTTGAGCGCGGTGATGTCATTGTTTTTAAGTTTCCGCAAAATCCATCTCAGGACTTTATAAAGCGCGTGATAGGACTTCCCGGTGATATTATTGAATACCGCAATAAACAGATTTTTATTACGCCTTATTGCGAAAGCGGCGAAAATTGCCAGGGACGACAGGCCGTAAACCTTCGTTCTTTGGGGGCAGGAGAATATCAAATATACGGAAGGCCGTTGAGTTTATTCAATGAGAATTTACTCGGTATGGAGCACCAAATCCTCAAGGATCCATCAAAACCACAATTGAGAATGACGCGAAGAGTGGTGCCTGAGAATAGCTATTTTGTTATGGGCGATAACAGAGACCATAGCAGCGATGGCAGAAGTTGGGGGTTTGTACCCGAAGACAACCTTGTGGGGAAGGCAGTATTTATATGGATAAGCTTTGAATTTGACAGGAAGCCTGAAGATATGTTGCCTACATGGTTCCCCACAGGCGTGCGTTTTAGCCGTGTTGGTAAGCTAAATTAGGCACCTTTAATGAAGCGCAAAGATGCCTTTAATGATTTGCAAGACGTTATCACCTATCGTTTTGAGAACATCGAGTTATTGCAACTCGCGATGACGCATCGAAGTTACAACAAGACGCATAATGAAAGGCTCGAGTTTCTAGGTGATGCCGTACTCGGGATGATAATCGCAGATCGATTATTTGAGATTTTTCCAGATCAATCCGAAGGAAAACTAACGAGGTTGAGAGCATCGTTGGTAAATGGCGTCATGCTTGCTGAAATAGCCAGAAGCATCGACCTAGGTACTCATATCAAACTTGGCTCTGGCGAGCTGAAAAGTGGGGGTAGAAAACGTGAATCTATTCTTGCAGACGCATTTGAAGCCTTGATTGGTGCTGTTTATCTCGATAGTGATTTTGTCACTGTTCAAAAAGTAGTCATTGGACTGTTTCAAGATAGAATTGAGAAACTTGACCCATCTATCCAAACAAAAGATAGTAAAACGCAATTACAGGAATTTTTACAGTCCAGAAAGCTGCCACTACCAGAGTATAATATTGAGGAAATTACTGGAAAAGATCACGCGCAGACGTTTACGGTGAGCTGCACAGTCGCATCACTTAAACAGACTGGTACATCCCAGGGGCCAAGTAGAAGAATTGCTGAGCAGCGCGCAGCACGACTTGTATTAGAGAAGATCAGTAAATGAGCGACACCAAATGCGGTATGGTAGCTATTCTTGGCAGACCTAACGTAGGCAAATCAACTATCCTGAACAAGATCCTCGGCCAGAAAGTATCTATCACCTCACGTAAACCACAAACGACTAGACATCGCATTATTGGTATTGATACACAAGATAACGCGCAAGCTATCTATGTCGATACGCCTGGCGTTCACAAAGAAGAAAAACGTGCAATAAATAAGCTTATGAATAGGGCGGCAAGCAGTTCTCTTGGAGAGGTTTTCCTTGCACTTTTTGTTGTTGAAGGAAATAGGTGGCAAGCAGATGATGATTTAGTTTTATCAAAAATCAAATCTTCACATTTGCCCTGTTGGCTTATTGTTAACAAGATCGACAAACTCGAACCAAGTGAATTGTTAGATACATTATCAACGCTCTCTAAAAAACACGCATTCGAACAAGTTTTGCCTATTAGTGCCAAACAGGGTAAGCAGATTGAGAAATTACGACAGCTCATTTTAAAGAAACTTCCAACGTCTGAGTTTTATTTTCCCGAAGATTATGTCACTGACCGCAGCAGTCGCTTTATGGCGTCGGAAATTATCAGAGAAAAATTGATGCGCTTTACTGGTGACGAATTACCTTACTCAGTCACTGTTGAGATCGAACAGTTTAAGTTAGACGTGGATGGTGTGTATCATATCAACGGCCTAATTTTAGTTGAGCGCGATTCCCAAAAACCCATGATAATTGGCAAAAATGGCAAACATCTAAAAGCGATTGGTACCGAGGCGCGCAAGGATATGGAACAGCTATTCGACCACAAAGTATTTTTAGAATTATGGGTGAAAGTCAAATCAGGCTGGGCAGACGATGAAAGAGCGCTGCGTTCACTCGGTTATGATGAAAAATATTAGTGGTTCAAGGAACTTCGTTTTAAGTTAATACGTTCAATAATCACGTCCGACAGAGACGTTAACTGACGTAACAATCTGGTAAAGAGATACTATGAACGATAAAAACAATCAATCCATGCGGGAGCTGCGCAAAGAATACAATCTTGGCCGTTTGGAAGAAAGCCAGTTAACGTCAGATCCCATAAGTCTTTTCGAAACTTGGTTCAATGATGCCGTTGAAGCCGGGTTGCCAGATCCAAATGCCATGACAGTCGCTACTGTGGATGAAAATGGCCAACCGTGCCAACGTATTGTATTGTTAAAAGGTATCGAAAAAGGATGTTTTTTGTTTTATACAAATCTTGGTTCTCGAAAGGCCAAAGAGTTAAAACAGAACCCAAAGATCTCCTTACATTTTCCTTGGTTTTTTATGGAGCGTCAGGTCAGGGTGCTAGGGCAAGCCTCATTGTTATCGCGCACAGAAGTGCTATCTTATTTCGTTTCCAGACCCAAAGCTTCTCAACTGGGCGCTTGGGCGAGTCAACAAAGCCAACCAATTTCCACACGGGAATTGCTGATGA
The DNA here is from genome assembly GCA_002340325.1 of Glaciecola sp. UBA2563. Taxonomy (GTDB): domain Bacteria; phylum Pseudomonadota; class Gammaproteobacteria; order Enterobacterales; family Alteromonadaceae; genus Glaciecola. The sequence goes on from DDLV01000121.1 coordinate 27,376, forward strand.
CGCAGTTTCATCAAGTAAAAGAGAAATTCTCAAAAGGCGAGATACCGTTACCCGATTTCTGGGGCGGGTATCGAGTTGAACCGCATTTAATTGAATTTTGGCAAGGCGGTGAGCACCGTCTTCACGATAGAATAGAATACAATAAAGATCCCAGTGGTACATGGCATTTTCAACGTTTAATGCCTTAACATTAAATGATTGATAGCCATTGTCATATTGACCTTCCACCCTTTGATCACGACAGAGCGGATGTAATTCGCGACGCGATTGAAAAAGGAATAGAGAGTATTCTTGTACCGGGATTATTCGCGAAACAGTTTCAAACGCTTATTGATTTTAAAACTGACTATCACTATATAGACATTGCGTTTGGCTTCCACCCATATTTTCTGCGACTTGACGGTACAAATAATGTCGAGCGAGATATGCAGATTCTCGAGAATACAATCTCTAAAAACCGGGAACTTGTCTGTGCAATTGGTGAGACCGGGTTGGATGGTGTAATTGAAACGCCAATTACGCAGCAAATTGCGTATCTTAGCGGGCAATTAGAATTGGCGATGAAATACTCACTGCCAATAATTCTGCATCACCGAAAAAGTCATAATGAGCTAATACGCACAATTAAATCATTAAGATATACCGGTGGAGGTGTGATTCATGCATTCTCGGGCAGTGCCGACATTGCAAACACATATATAGATATGGGGTTTAAATTAGGTATCGGTGGCACGATTACTTATGAGCGCGCAAAGAAAACAATAAATGCCATCTCAATCGTAGGTTTAGAGCATTTATTGCTTGAGACGGATTCACCTGATATGCCATTAAAAGGCTATCAAGGCCAGCGTAATACACCTTTGAGATTGCCTATTATTGTTGATAACCTGGCTGAAATCTTAGGCGTCACAAGCGATGATGTCATTAGCGCAACATCGGCTAATTATCGCTCACTTTTTCACGCTTCAGAGGTTTAAAAAACGTTAACTTATTTCACTTTCGTCATTAACTAAATGACGGTAGCGAAACTTGTATACAATACGTGTTGTTAGCGCCGCTATGATAAAGGTCAAAACGACGGTAATGATAGTTTGAATGAGTTGATTGTTGACGTAGGCTCTATGGTGGCTTGTCACTTGTTCTCTGTCTAGTATGAGCTTTAAATACCCCAGTATTTCTCCGTTTGAACTCGTGATATCTTCTACGAATACAAGTGGGCGATAGGCAGTCTGGGACACCATTGATACTATAGACGGTGCGGCTTTGGTCTGATGTAGTCGCTGACCATCCGCTGAAAAAATCATAGCAGTCTGCACGAAGTCATCATTGGTGATCATGGCAATATATTCATCAAGCGCTTTTTCTTCAGGCGAGACCATTGATGGCGCTATCAGTTTTGATGCTTGGCGGGCTAAACTACGACCAAGTTGTTCAGATTCAAATTCGTACCACTGGTTTACACTTTGTGATTGCATTTGCCACAGATTTATACTCAATGTTACAACTAACACGATAAGAATAGCACTTGATATACGCTTAAAAATGGCGAAGTTTTGTTTGGCTTGAATTTGCAAATTAGTTCAAAGTCCTGTGAAAGTGCGTTAAAAGTCTAGAATCGTCCACTATTTGGTTTACAGCAATTTATTATTATGTACCATACCGCAAAAATTACTTTCACTTTTTATTATGCCATCTTCTTATAGTACGGACGCAATAAATCTGAAACAACAACAAACTTTATTAAACACGGAATTATCTCTAACAAAACGGCTACCGTTTTTGCTGTCTATCGAGGATGATGAAGTCACTCTGCAGCCATATGAAGATAATAATAGTACGAGCAGTGCGACTCAACTAGTGTTGGTTTGCCAATCCGCCAATATTAATTTGATTGCGTCAGTATGTCGGACGCTCCACCTTTCCAAGATAATCGTTAAAGCACACCCAATGCATCTTTCCCATGGTCAATACGTCTATTTACTTGACCTATTTAATGCGTCTTTTGACAGTGTATTGTTGAATAAAATTTCTGAAACGTTCAATGTAGATATTTTTCCGCAGTCATCAATATCGCTGAGCGATGCTGGCGTTTTGATAATGGACATGGACAGTACTGTTATTGCAATGGAGTGTATTGATGAAATTGCAGCACTTGCTGGCGTTAAGCAAGAGGTCTCTGATGTCACCGAGCGTGCCATGCGAGGTGAGATAGCGTTTTCTGATTCTCTATATCACCGCGTTGCATGTTTAAAAGGTGTGAGCGTTAGCGATTTAGAGTCCATTCGAGTAAGGCTACCCTTTAGCCCTAAATTTATGCATACGATGCGCACGCTAAAGCAACACGGCTGGACACTAGTACTTGCATCGGGCGGGTTTACTTTTTTTGCTGATTACATCAAAGACTTGGCGCAACTTGATTATGCATATTCAAATGTACTAGGTGAAAAGAATGGATGTTTGACAGGTACAGTAGAAGGTGGCGTCGTAGATGCCGAAAGAAAAGCCCAGATCTTGCTGGAAGTTGCTAATCAGCAGGGTATTTCACTCCATAAAACAATTGCTATCGGCGATGGTGCTAACGATTTAAAAATGTTAAACACCGCAGGATGGTCAATTGCTTACAAAGCAAAGCCCGCAGTGAAAGTAGAGGCTGACGCAGCCATAAATACGAGTGATTTTGACTCACTTTTATACATGCTTCGATAGCGTTACATTAACGTTCAAAGAATTGTAGAAAGTCTCATTGCTGCGCAAATGTCGTTAGCGCATCACCGGCTAACTGGTACCCAATCCATTCACTTTTTGGCTTTGCACCGATGTCTTCATAGAAATCGATTGATGGTCTATTCCAGTCCAATACTGACCATTCAAAACGTCCGCATCCTTCTCGCACCGCTTTTGATGCAAGGTATTTCATTAATGCCAAGCCACCACCTTGTCCTCTATGCGACGGAGTTACGTACAGGTCTTCCAAATAGATTCCTTTTTTACCCAACCAAGTGGAATAATTGTAGAAAAATACTGCAAAACCAATAGGTGTATTATTGCATTCACATATAATTGCGTTAACTGTCGATTGTCGTGAGAAGATCGATTTTTTTATATCCTCAAGTGTCGCGAACACTTCATGCTCTGCACGTTCATAACGCGCTAACTCTAGAATAAATCGCAAGATTGTTTCACAGTCGTTAATGTTCGCGTCCCGAATAGCGATTTTGTTCATATTTCACGCCTAAGCCCAAGTTACACCATTATACAAGTGTAAATAAATTAGCAGTAAGTCGCGAAAACCGCTAGTTATAGCCTGCCTTTAGGTTGAAAACGAAACAGTGTTTCGTGTGTGATGTCAGTGAAGAAAAGTGTCGCTGCTATGTCCCACATACGTTCTTCAAAATGTGCAGCTTTGTGGATTGCTTGTTGTGACAGGTAATGAAGTTCGTGCTCTAGTAATTCTGTGTCAGGTCGCAATGCCTTATTAATCGTGATTGAAAAGGAAAAGAAATGACCGATGTTTCGAGCTTGCTGTATGAACCCAATTTTTTCTCGCAGTGTGCGTAACTGATAATCCCATTTCGCCGTTATTCTGTCTTTACCTTCAATTGCATTTGGGTCAAAGCAAACAAAAATTTCAGCACTCACTGGGCCAGAATCGTTGGACAAAGTACTAACCGTACTCATTATAAAGCCGTCGTTTTCTTTGCTATCAGAAAATAGCCAGTCGACATTTACCAATGGAGTGTCCGTAACTCCATCTGAGAGTAATTTATATATGCTGCTCTCTGTGTTATTGGACGTTGCCATTGCGGGACTAAAACCATTGGGTTTTTTCTCAATATACACACACAACTGAGATGATGTGCGTGCATGCAGATTACGCAGTGCGAGAGACATACCTGGAAGTCGTTCGTCAAACTGCAATGCGCGTAGCTTATCTATGTTATTTTCAATAAGCTCTTTGAAAAACTGCTTCCTAGTATTTGACGTTTCTTCATCTGCTTGCAAGTGCAAAACAAATTTGTCAGCCTTTACCCCCCTGACTTTATATTTTACAGCACTGAGGTCATAGCCATTTGCAAGCGCATTTAACTTTGGAAATGTTACCGCGACGTTTGCGTTCATCCGCTTTGTGAAAGGCTGGTCAAGTTGCAGGCGTAAACCGCTTATTGATATGTCTTCTGTAAAGCCATGAATTTTCATACCTTTAGCCTCAATCACAATCGGTGTTCTAAAAATGTATCGAGTTTGTCTTCGCAGGTCCTGTTGTTTGTGGCGATACGTATCAATCACCATTGGAAGCTTGTTTCTGGGGTGGCCAAAGTATTTAAGTAACTTTACATCGGGTTTACAGAGCTGTCTTCTCTGATAGATTGTTTGGATGTCTGCGTTTGTGACATCTGTTACCAACGCAATCCCTTTAATTTTTGCGACTCGCCCTTTCAATCGTGGTGTTAATGGTTTGTTCGCGCGCGCTACCTGTTTGCTGACGGTATCGGGTAAGGACGTTGGTATATCGGCATTTTTAGGCTCGACGGATTGCATACAAACATTAAAAATTCGCCAACTAACACGTCTTGCACCATACGCTAAAAAAGTCTCAGCTAGCTTCGGTTGCTCAATGAGTTCGTGGATGTACGCTGAATAGAAGTAAATTTTCTCCTTATCAATATGGTGGAAACAAAATACAGTCGTTGTTGTATTATCCCTCTTAGGGAGTATTTTAGATAACAAGAATCGCGTGCGTTCTGGACTGAACATATATCCCAACATTTGTTGGTATTTTTCATTTAACCAATAGTCTGTAATCCTTTTGGTACAGCCATTAAGCGTCATGTAGAGAGGCCCTAATTGCCCTTGATTATCTTCACCGAGAAAAACTGGCAAACTTGTATTTGTATTGGCAAAATTCTGTTCATATATTTTGCTGGATAACGCCATTTCAATATTATCAAGATTTACTTTGTATCGGCGTTTATATTGTTCAACGAGCGCCGCTATATGATCATTTAGGTATTCGTTTTCAGTTGTGTCGGTTCTGTACAAATGAATGCATGTTTTAGCACCTTTATCTGATAACCCTAACACTCGGTATTTGCCCCTTTCTTTATTTGCTTTACTGGCTTTTTGCATGCCTCTGAAAACGACGTGGACAAAGCTTGCTTCTCGCAAATTGTATAGCGCCTTTGGGTCTTTGAAGCGAATTTTTAAACCACTTACCGAAACATCAATAGTGTTTGCATGTGCGCTGGCGCCGTCTTGGAAAAAAAGTTCAACGGCAATTACATAATTGAGTCTCTCTTCTTTTCTAAAAGGGAAGTTCAGAAGCGCTTGGCACGGGATTGCGTAAGGAGCATTCGCAATATCTATGGCTGATTCATACTGAGGTTCTGTTGGCGCTTTTACCATTGATAAGCGTTTCTGTTCTTTCTCTACAAAATCTAATATCCCCTCATAAACGCCAAAAGTGTACTCACCATATTTTTTAACTAATTTCTCAAACATGAATATTCCATTTTCATGTAAATAATGCTGAGTACCTTCATAGGTGTAAAGTGAACATGGCTGCTCTACTTTTTGTCGCAAGTCGATTGAGCGAACGCAAGGCTTTGCTAGTCGTTTTACCTCCATTTTCAGCAAGAATTTCACTTCCTTTGCGACATCTCTAGTGCGTTTGTCAAAGGCACTATTAAACGTCGACTGATTCACCATTGGGGCGAGCGAGTGAATAATGTTGCGATAGGGCGTAATGTCTACAGACATAATTAGGGTTGTTGATAGACTAATTGGTTCTTTGTGTTAACTTGTATTATCGGTTGTTCTTTAAAAAGCCTTGAATAAATAAATACCAATACCACGGAAAAACTATATGGCAAAAAGAAAAACAGCATTTGTGTGCAATGATTGCGGCGCAGAGCACGTGCGTTGGCAGGGGCAATGCAATGATTGTGGCGCATGGAATACACTTTCTGAAATCGTTTTGACGCCAGCATCTGCACATAAATCAAATACATATACTGGTTTTTCCGGAAAAACAAATGCTAAGGTCGAAGTACTTAAAGATATTGATCTGACCTCATTGCCCCGATTTACTTCAGGGTTTAATGAGCTCGATAGAGTTTTAGGTGGAGGCATTGTGCCCGGCGCTGCGATGCTGATTGGTGGCTCTCCAGGTGCGGGTAAATCTACACTGCTGTTACAAGTGATGTGTTACCTTGCTGAGCGGAATAATGTGTTGTATACCACAGGGGAAGAGTCTTTACAGCAGGTTGCATTACGAGCAAAAAGGCTTAAGTTACCTGACGATAAACTAAAACTGTTAGCAGAAACCGATGTAGAAACTATCTGTCGTCTTGCGCTCGAACATAAACCCAAGATTATGGTAATTGATTCCATTCAAGTGATGAGCTTGGCCGAAATTTCATCAGCACCAGGCGGCGTCTCTCAAGTAAGAGAATGCGCAGCCGCATTAACTCGCTTTGCTAAGCAACATCATATTGCTATGTTTATTGTCGGGCATGTTACTAAAGACGGTTCGCTTGCAGGTCCCAAAGTTCTTGAACACTGTATTGATTGTTCGATGATGCTTGAAGGGGAAGCAGATGGAAGATTTAGAACGTTAAGAGGAATAAAAAACCGCTTTGGTGCTATCAATGAACTCGGAGTCTTTGGAATGACAGAAAATGGCATGCGCGAGGTCTCCAATCCATCTGCGATATTTTTGAATCGGCAACAAGTGCCGTCATCAGGCAGTATCGTGATGTCGGTATGGGAAGGTACCAGGCCTCTTTTGGTTGAAATTCAGGCGTTGGTGGACAATACCCCGTTAAACAATCCACGAAGAGTCGCGGTTGGCCTTGATCAAAATAGACTAGCCATGTTGATTGCGGTTTTAAATCGCCATTGTGGGATCCAAATGCACGATCAAGATGTGTTTGTTAACGTGGTGGGCGGTATGAAGGTCTCAGATACCAGCGCTGATGTCGCACTATTATTATCAATGTTATCCAGTTTTAGAAATAAACCGCTATCAAGAGGGCTAATCGCATTTGGAGAAGTTGGCTTATCAGGCGAGATAAGGCCTGTGCCTAACGGAGGTGAAAGAATCATTGAGGCAGCTAAGCACGGTTTCACGCGTGCTATTGCACCGATAGCCAACATGCCAAAACAGCCGGTCGAGGGCATTGAAGTATTGGCAGTCGAAAAGCTTAGTGACGCGCTCGAATTAATCTGAAATCTTTTTGTATTTCAGTCGATGGGGCTCTACGACATCCTGCCCGTAAGTGTCTTTTAACCATTTCGCATAGTCAGAGTAGTTACCTTCGAAGAAGTTGATTTTACCTTCATCGCGGTAGTCTAAAATATGGGTGGCGACTCTGTCTAGGAACCATCTATCGTGTGAAATAACCATTGCGCATCCGGGGAATTCGAGAAGGGCGTTTTCTAACGCACGAAGTGTTTCTACATCTAAATCATTCGTTGGTTCATCAAGTAAAAGCACATTGCCACCAGCTTTGAGTAGCTTCGCTAAATGTACTCGGTTGCGTTCACCGCCTGATAAATCTTTTATGAATTTTTGTTGATCAGTGCCTTTAAAATTGAATCGGCTGCAGTATGCTCTGCTATTGATTTCAAAATTCCCAATGCGAATGATGTCCTGGTCATCTGAAATTTCTTTATATACCGTTTTGTTGCCATCCATGTGATCTCTAAACTGTTCGACACTCGCGATTTGAACCGTGTCACCAAGTGTAATATCGCCAGCATCAGGCTGTTCTGCGCCTGTGAGCATTCTAAACAACGTTGATTTACCGGCACCATTGGGTCCGATGATACCAACGATACCGCCCTTGGGCACAGAAAAGTTTAGGTCGTCGAGCAAGACTCGATCACCATATGATTTTTTCAAGCCATGCACATCGATGACTTTATCACCCAATCTTTCACCCGGTGGGATAAATAATTCGTTAGTTTCATTGCGTTTCTGATAGTCGGATGTATTCATCTCTTCAAAACGCGTCATGCGCGCTTTGCTTTTTGCTTGACGCCCTTTTGGATTGGAGCGGACCCATTCCAGCTCTTGCTTAATGGATTTTTGTCGCGCGTTTTCAGCGCGTTCTTCTTGTTCAAGGCGCTTTTCTTTTTGTTCTAACCAGCTTGAATAATTGCCTTCCCATGGTATGCCTTCACCACGGTCAAGCTCTAAAATCCATCCAGCGACGTTGTCGAGGAAATACCTGTCGTGGGTGATGGCGACTACTGTACCCTCGTAATCGTGTAAAAACCGTTCAAGCCAAGCCACTGACTCAGCATCTAGATGGTTTGTTGGCTCATCGAGCAATAACATCTCCGGTTTTTCGAGCAAGAGTTTACACAGTGCTACGCGACGACGCTCACCACCGGAAAGCGTTTTCACATCTGCGTCCCACGGTGGCAATCTAAGCGCATCAGCTGCGCGCTCAAGTGCATTTTCTAAGTTGTGGCCATCTTTACTTTGAATGATTGCTTCTAACTCGCCTTGTTCTTTTGCCAGTGCGTCAAAGTCAGCGTCAGGCTCCGCGTAGGCCGCATATACTTGGTCAATTCTGGACAATGCGTTGACCACATCGGCGACAGCTTCCTCAATATTCCCTCTAACATCCTTAGATTCATCTAACTTTGGCTCCTGTGGCAAATAGCCAATTTTTAACCCTTGCAGTGGACGCGCCTCACCTTCAATCTCTTTGTCTATTCCGGCCATTATACGAAGCAGTGTAGATTTTCCGGCGCCATTTAATCCGAGCACGCCAATTTTGGCCCCCGGAAAGAAACTTAAGCTTATGTTTTTAAGAATTTGCCTGTTAGGCGGGACGATTTTGCCCACGCGATGCATCGAATATACGTATTGCGCCATAGTTTGTAGTGTTTGCTGCGATGAAAATTTTGATTAGCGATAGTGTAAATCAGATATGTGAAATTAGTTATAAAAATCTATGCTACTATTCAAATTAAATTGCTACTCGTGTCAGCTCAAAATATAAACAAAGATAAACAGACTCTAAATGCTGGAGGAAAAATGACGGTAAATATAGCGGTGCTTGCACAAAAAATAGGAGGCAGTTTACGCGGAGACCATAGTGTTGAAGTAGATAGCATTGCTAACTTGTCTAAAGCGATGCCGAATCAACTCTCATTTTTATCCAATAGTAAGTTCGCTGACGACCTGAAGTCGACACAAGCCGGCGTCGTCATTGTTTCTGAAAAAGATGCTGAACAGTTTGAGGGAAACGCAATCATCCACGAAAACCCCTATCTTGGATACGCACTTGCTGCACAATTGCTAGACAATTCGCCGGTACAGTCCGCTGGTATTTCAGAGCTTGCCAGTGTCGATCCCAGCGCTATCATTGGAAATAATGCAAGCATAGCAGCAGGCGCTGTGATTTGTGCTGATGCGAGTCTTGGAGACGACTGTGTCATTGGACCAAATGTCTTCATTGGAGAAGGTGCAGAACTTGGTCATCAGGTCAATGTAAAGGCTAACGCCTCAATACAACACCGCGTAGTTTTGGAAAACAAGGTGGTTATTCAGTCCGGTGCAGTCATAGGTGGTGATGGCTTTGGATATGCTAATGATAAAGGCCAATGGATAAAAATCCCGCAAACGGGGCGTGTAATCATTGGTGAAAATACAGAAATCGGAAATAACACGTGCATTGACAGAGGTGCATTGGACGATACCATCATTGGTAAGAACTGTATAATAGATAACTTGGTACACATTGCACACAACTGTGTTATTGGTGATCATTGTTGTATATGTGGAAGCGTTGGTATGGCGGGAAGCACAACGTTGGGTAAACATGTCGTTATTGCTGGACACTGCGCAATCAACGGCCACATTACTATAGCCGACAACGTGCAAATTACTGGAAAGTCAATGGTTACTAAGAGTATTTTAGAATCCGGTGTTTATTCTTCTGGAATGCCTGCGATGGCAAATCGCGACTGGCAAAAAAACACGGTTAAACTGCGAAACATTGACAAACTATATGATCGTGTCAAACAACTCGAAAAGTCCAAAGAAAATTAGCGCGTGTTGAGGTATTGACGCACGATGACTACTTGCGTCAGTGTTTGTATGTAATTATTGACATAGGTTGCACAGCAGATGGTGTTGAATTAGTGCATATAATCATTTTCAACTATATACAAAAACACGTTTTCAGCTACAATAGCGCGCTCGCTGATACAAGGTGAATAGATTAGTGTTTTTGCACTGTTCGTCTAAACCATTCTATTAATCTATATCGGTTACAATCGCCTCTCGGATTGGAAAAGGAGAAGACATGTTATCTAGCAAAATGACAATTGCTGAATTCGATCCTGAATTAGCGTCCGCAATGGACAAAGAAAAGCAAAGACAAGAGCATCATATAGAATTAATCGCCTCTGAAAATTACTGTAGCCCACGAGTGCTCGAGGCCCAAGGCTCTCAACTTACAAATAAGTATGCTGAAGGGTATCCCGGCAAACGCTATTACGGTGGGTGTGAACATGTTGATGTCGCCGAAGAACTGGCTATTGAGCGCGCAAAAAAACTGTTTAATTGCGATTATGCAAATGTACAGCCCCACTCTGGCTCACAGGCCAATACTGCCGTGTTTATGGCGCTTATAGACGCCAATGATACTGTTCTTGGTATGAGTTTGGCTGACGGTGGTCATCTAACTCATGGCTCACATGTCAACTTTTCTGGAAAAACATATAACGCCGTTCAATATGGTTTGCATCCTGAAACAGGGATTATTGATTATGATAATGTTGAGGCATTAGCGCTAGAGCACAAACCAAAGTTAATTATCGGCGGGTTTTCAGCGTATTCAGGCATTGTTGATTGGGCGCGATTCAGAGAAATCGCAGACAAAGTAGGCGCGTATATGTTAGTGGACATGGCGCATGTTGCAGGGCTTGTTGCAGCCGGTGTTTATCCCAGTCCTATTCCCCATGCGCATGTTGTTACGACAACGACGCACAAAACACTCGCTGGCCCTAGAGGAGGTTTAATTATCTCTGCATGCGGTGATGAAACGTTATACAAAAAATTTAATAGTGCAGTGTTCCCAGGTAATCAAGGCGGGCCGCTCTGTCACGTTGTGGCAGCAAAGGCTGTTGCATTTAAAGAAGCACTGTCAGATGATTTCAAAACGTATCAAGCACAGGTGCTTAAAAATGCCAAAGCAATGGTTTCCATTGTTCAAGAGCGCGGTTATAAAGTGGTCTCAAACGGGACAGAAAATCACTTGTTCTTACTTGACCTTATTGATAAAGACATTACTGGTAAAGACGCAGATGCTGCACTGGGAAGTGCTAACATAACGGTAAACAAAAACTCTGTGCCAAATGATCCTCGTTCTCCGTTCGTTACCAGTGGGTTGAGGATTGGAACGCCTGCCATTACGACTAGAGGGTTTAAAGAAACTGAAGCAAAACTCGTTGCAAGCTGGATATGTGATATCTTAGACAACATGGGTGACCAGAATGTCATCGAGAGAGTCAAAGACGAAGTTGTGAAGTTGTGCTCATCTTATCCGGTATATGCATAATCATATAATTTTTCGAAAAAGCCGGATTTATCCGGCTTTTCAGTTTTTTTAACATTACTGCTTCATTACTACTTTGTGGGAACAGTTATAATCATGAAAAAACGTCCAAAGTGAATAACCGATGTTTTGTCCTTTCTGTGGAAATTTAGAGACTAAGGTCATCGATTCAAGACTGGTTGCAGATGGCGCTCAAGTCAGGCGCAGGCGCCAGTGTTCCGTTTGCAGTGAGCGTTTTACTACTTTTGAAGCCGCCGAGCTGGTTATGCCTCATGTGGTAAAGAGTGATAATACAAGAGAGCCTTTCAACGAGGAAAAACTGCGATCAGGCATTCAGCGGGCTTTGGAAAAAAGGCCGGTGTCAACAGAATCGGTAGAGAAAAGTATCGATAAGATAAAATCCGGTTTACGAGCGACTGGCGAACGAGAAGTTCGCAGCGAATTAGTTGGCGAATTGATAATGGAGCAACTTAAGAAATTAGACAAAGTCGCTTATATACGCTTTGCCTCTGTCTATCGCGCGTTTGAAGATGTTAAAGATTTCGGTGAAGAAATAGCGCGATTAGGTGACGAAGATTGAACGCGACGGATATAAACGGCTTTATGGCAAGAGCAATAAGGCTGGCTAGCCAAGGGCAATATTCCACGACGCCTAATCCCAATGTCGGCTGTGTCATTGTAGATAGTAATAACAAGGTTGTAGGGGAGGGCTACCACCATCGCGCTGGTGACGCTCATGCCGAAATTAATGCGCTGACACAAGCGGGTGAAAAAGCAAAACAAGCCACGGTATTTGTCACACTTGAACCTTGTGCGCATTATGGAAAGACCGGACCTTGTGCAGAAGCATTAGTAGCCGCTGGCGTGAAACGCGTCATTATTGCCAACGAGGACCCGAACCCGTTAGTAGCTGGTAAAGGTATCGATATACTTAAAAAAGCTGGCATAGATGTATCATGCGGGATATTGAAGGCTGCAGCTGAAAAGTTAAACATTGGTTTCTTCAAACGCATGCGTCATAAAGTGCCCCATGTAACGGTTAAACTAGCTGCCAGCTTGGATGCAAAAACGGCGCTAGCAAACGGTCAGAGTCAGTGGATAACCAGCCCTCAGTCTCGCGTAGATGTGCATGTAGAACGCGCCCGGCATTGTGCGATTTTAACAGGCGCAGATACCGTTCTTGTAGATAATCCGCAGATGACAGTTCGACTCGACGTTGAACATAAAGCAATTGCCCAGCAATATCATAAAAGGGCAAAACCGATACTTCGTGTCGTGGTTGACGGTAAAAACCGGTTAACGGGAAAGGAGCGTTTCTTTGATGATTCGGCTTCAGTCTTAGTTCTGAATTCTGCTCAAAACGAGCGTCTGCCTGAGAATATAGAACAGTGGCAAATTCGCAAGAATAACGAATTTATTGACTTGAAAGCCGCACTAAAACGGCTCGCGACCGAAAAGCAAGTGAATAATCTATGGGTTGAATCAGGCGGCAATCTATCTGGAGCATTTGTCCAACAGCACCTGCTCGATACATTGATCCTGTATCAAGCGCCGGTGTTTCTTGGTGATAAGGGTCGAGATTTACTTATCATGGATGAACTGAAGCAGCTAGAAAGTGTGAGTCGAGCGCAACTTATAAAGCAAAGCAGAATAGGGCCGGACATAAAACTTGAATTGGGATTTACGTAATGTTCACTGGAATAATAGAAGCAAAAGGCAAGATTAAATCACTTACTAATAGCGGCACTGATATACGTTTGGTCGTGGAAACGCAAAATCTAGATATGACGGATGTCCATTTGGGAGATAGTATCGCGACAAATGGTGTTTGTTTAACAGTGGTCGAATATGGTAATGACTACTATGCGGCGGATGTTTCGCAAGAGACCATTAAGTTGACGGGGTTCAAACATTACGGAGTGGGTAATTCCGTTAATTTAGAAAAGGCGATGCGCGCGGATAGCCGATTTGGCGGACACATTGTGTCGGGGCATGTTGATGGATTGGGCACGGTAAAGGCGATTAATAAACATACAAACTACGTGGAAATCTGGGTTGAAGCGCCTACTAGTCTATTAAAATACATTGCGCATAAGGGCTCTATAACGGTTGATGGTGTTAGTTTAACGGTTAATGAAGTTAAAGACAGTGAGTTTATGCTTTGGTTGATTCCACATACATTGCAAGAAACCATAATAGGTAGTTACAAAGTAGGGACAGAAGTCAATCTTGAAGTCGACCTTATTGCAAGGTATCTGGAACGACTGATTTTAGGTAGTCATCAATATGACAATACCGAAAAAAATTCACAAAAAGACTCAAATATAGACATGACTTTTTTAGCTGAAAATGGCTATTTAAAAAAGTAGGCAAAACAAATGGCATTAAATACAACAGCTGAAATTATAGAAGACATCAAGAAAGGTAAGATGGTTATCTTGATGGATGATGAAGACAGAGAGAACGAAGGCGACTTGATCATGGCGGCGGAACACGTAACGCCACAAGCAATCAATTTTATGGTGACACATGCAAGAGGTTTAGTATGTTTGCCGATGACGCAATCAAGAGCTGAAGCATTGGCATTACCCATGATGGTCGACAATAACGGAGCACAGTATTCAACTAACTTTACCGTCTCCATAGAAGCCGCTCAAGGGGTTACTACCGGGATTTCTGCGGCAGATAGAGCCACTACAATTTTAGCAGCCGTTGCACATAATGCGACGGCGGAAGATATTGTGCAGCCAGGACATATATTCCCACTAGTCGCAAAGGAAGGTGGCGTTCTTAACAGAGCTGGCCACACTGAAGCGGGCGTCGATCTTGCCAGAATCGCAGGATGTGAACCCGCGTCGGTAATTGTCGAAATACTTAATGAAGACGGCACGATGGCAAGACGGCCTGAATTGGAAGCATTCGCAGAAAAACACGATTTAAAGATTGGCACCATTGCCGATCTTATTGAGTACAGAAACTTAAATGAAACGACCATTGAAAAAGTGGCTACGTGTCAACTGCCGACAACATATGGAGAATTTGAACTTATCACTTACAAGGATGTAATCGATAACCAAACGCACTTTGTCTTAAAAAAAGGTGACATTGATCCTAATGTTCCAACCTTGGTTAGAGTGCATTTGCACAATACTTTCAGTGATCTTTTAGGATCTACAAGGGCAATAAACCGCTCAATGTCTCTCCAATCAGCAATGCAAAAAATAAACGACCAAGGCGGCATCTTGATCATACTTGGCAAAGAGGAAGACCTACTTTCTCAGGTCAAACAATTCGAATCTGAAGATTTGGGAACATGCACTCGCGCAAAAACCTGGCAAGGAAGTTCACGTACCGTCGGTGTTGGGAGTCAAATATTGGCATCACTTGGCGTGAAAAAAATGCGTTTGCTAAGTAAGCCCGTCAAGTATTCAGCGCTTTCCGGCTTTGGCCTTGAAGTCATCGAGTACGTAAACTAAGGCGTGATGTTTATTTAAATTAGTTGTAAGCGATGGCAACGACATTACTGGCGACAATTAATTGCGGCTTTATTAACTCTGTCTGTGATATACTTCGCGCCGTTTTTATCTGGAGCAAATAACATGAAAATTATCGAAGGAAACATCAGAGCAACGGGGAAAAAATTTGTCGTTGTGGTCGCGCGATTTAATAGTTTTGTTGTTGAGAGTCTTCTCGATGGTGCGCTTGATACTCTAGAGCGTCACGGCGAAGTCAACCCAGATGATATTACCGTTGTGCGGGTGCCTGGCGCTTATGAATTACCGGTAGTGACAAAAAAGCTAGTAGCTTCGGGTAAGTTCGATGCTGTGGTCGCGCTCGGCGCCGTGATTAGAGGTGGTACACCACACTTTGACTTTGTTGCCGGCGAATGCAACAAGGGCTTGGCTCAAGTGGCAATGGACAGCATCATCCCTGTTTCTTTTGGGGTAATTACAACAGATAGTATTGAACAGGCGATAGAACGTTCCGGCACGAAAGCAGGCAATAAAGGAGCAGAAGCAGCGCATTCAGCATTGGAAATGGTGAATGTTATGGCAGCTATCGACGAGGCGCTTTAATTGAAACCGAGTTTTCGACAAAAAGCGCGCAGACTTGCGCTGCAAGGTCTCTATTCCTGGGGTATGACGGGCAACGATATCAAACAAATCGAGCTCGATTTAGCCACTAGCAATAAGATGAACGAAGTTGACACTGAATATTTTCAGGCGCTTCTTCAAATAACAAACGACATAGACACTGTAGATACAGCAATAAAGCCATACCTAGGACGCCTCCCAGAAGAGCTTGACCCCATCGAAAAGGCAATTCTACGCATTGCTACGTACGAGCTGTTAGAAAGAGTAGATGTGCCTTTTAAGGTTGTTATTAATGAAGCGATTGAACTTGCCAAGACCTTTGGTGCCGAAGAAAGTCATAGGTTCATAAATGGGGCATTGGACAAAGCAGTAAAAACGCTCCGTAAACACGAAAGACAATAATGTTGAACGAATTCAGCGTAATAAGAAATTTTTTTTCGAAATCTCAGTTTAGGCGAAAAGATGTAATGCTGGGAATTGGAGATGATGCCGCCGTTACAATGGTACCGGCAGGGCAATATTTAGTTACCACAACGGACACTTTGCTTGAAGGCGTTCATTTCAAACAAGGCACTGATCCCTCGGCCATTGCGCATAAATCAATCGCTACCAATCTGAGTGATTTGTCAGCAATGGGTGCTGAACCGTCTTGGATTAACCTGTCCTTGTCAATACCATCGGCTGACGAAGAATGGTTAGAAACCTTCAGTGGTAAAGTGCATGAATTGTGTGAATATTATTCTATTCAACTCATTGGTGGAGACACTGTAAAAGGTAATCTTGCCGTCACTATCACTGCGCAAGGGTTTGTGCCTCCGGATAGTTACTTAGTGCGAAATGGCGCAAAAAAGAATGATTGGATTTTTGTTACTGGCACATTGGGAGATGCTGCTGCAGGTCTAGCTATTTTAAATGATGAACTTGCATGCGCGACAAATAGTAACCGACTGTATCTTACTGAACGACATCATTACCCATCTCCGAGAGTGCTTGCAGGGACAGCGCTGAGAAGAATGGCATCGTCTTGTCTGGATGTATCTGATGGTCTATTACAAGATTTGCAGCATATTCTTGAGGCATCTAATGTTGGCGCAGTCGTCAACCTTGATGAATTACCTGTATCAAAGGCCTTGGGAGAAACGGTAAGTGAATTAGAACGTGCGCTTGAGCTTGCATGCTATGGCGGTGACGATTACGAATTGCTATTCACAGTACCTGAAGAGCATCGAGTAAGTGTAGAAAGTGCGATGTCCAGTTACAACATTCAATGCACGCGTATTGGTCAAATAACAGGTGCCACAAATAAAATGGAATTGAGGCTTCGAGGGCAAAGCTATAGATTTGACGAAGTAAACAAAGGCTATAAACACTTTTAAATAAGTACCCGCAAGACGCTAAAGCACATGCAAAAACATCTTAGACAAAAAGTTTCACTATTGAACGTCCAGCATTTCGCGGCTTTGGGTTTTGGCTCAGGATTATCGCCCATTATGCCCGGCACCATGGGTACCATAGTCGCTTTGCCTATTGTTTGGGCTATGTCGTTTACCCCTTGGTATATCTACATTGCCATCGTTGTATTGGCATTCGTTATTGGTGTAAAAGTCTGTCAAACTACCTCTGATGCACTGCAGTTGCATGACCATGGTGGTATCGTTTGGGATGAAATCGTTGGGCTTATGGTAGCTTTCATTTTTGTCCCGTTTACCTGGTTTACTGCTCTGCTTGGCTTCTTACTATTTAGGTTGTTTGATATCGCTAAGCCTTGGCCAATAGGTAGCATCGATAAACGTGTTCATGGTGGATTCGGTATCATGATTGATGACATTATAGCGGGTGCTATTACGTGTGTTTTATTGCACATTGCGTACCCCTATATTTATTCATATCTTTAGGGGCTGTTAACCTAGTTAGTGCTTTATCGTTTCGTTACGCTTTTGAAAATTGTTCTATTGAGGCAATGATACCTTTTGCATCGATGCCTAATTCAGCATACATTTCTTGTTGCGTACCTTGCATTATGAATTTGTCGGGTAGCCCCAATGACAAAACATGTGTCAATTGTTTATTTTCCTGAAGACATTGCTGAACAGCACTGCCAGCGCCACCCGAAATTGCACCATCCTCTAGCGTGACTAGCAATTCATGTGATTGAGCAGTTTTGATCACCATTTCAACATCAATCGGCTTCACAAATCGCATATCAATTAGCGTAGCATCCAAAGAATCAGCTGCTTCTAATGCTTCAGCAATAAGCGTCCCGAAATTCAATATTGCGACTTTTTCACCAGTTCTACGTGTATTTGCCTTGCCGATTGCAAGCTCAACCATTTCAGGTTCAACCTCTGCACCAATGCCTGCACCCCTTGGATAACGCACAGCAGCGGGTTGTTTTGCGTTATATCCTGTATACAACATATTACGACATTCGACTTCATCTGAAGGCGTCATGATCATCATGTTGGGTATACAACGAAGATATGCAATATCAAATGCGCCCTGATGGGTTGGGCCGTCAGCTCCCACGATGCCAGCTCTATCAATAGCAAATAACACATCTAAGTTTTGCAGTGCAACATCATGAATTAACTGATCGTACGCGCGTTGTAAGAATGTTGAATATATCGCAACGACAGGTTTTTTATTTGCGGCTGCGAAGCCAGCTGCTAGCGTGACAGAATGTTGTTCGGCGATTGCCACGTCAAAGTACTGTTCAGGGAATCGCTGCGAAAATCGCACCATGCCCGAGCCTTCGCGCATTGCTGGCGTTATCGCCATGAGGTTTTTGTCTTTTTCGGCCATATCACACAGCCAATTGCCAAAAATTGCTGAAAACGTTGGCTTTCCAGGTTTTTTTTCAGGAAATTTTTCTGTTGTGTGATCAAATTTTGGAACAGCGTGCCATTTTATCGGATCTTGTTCCGCTACTTCATATCCTTTGCCTTTTTTAGTGACAACATGGAGTAATTTCGGCCCTCGCATCTTTTTAAGATTGATCAGCGTATCGGTAACCGTCTCAATATCATGCCCATCAATCGGGCCAACATAATTGAACCCAAGCTCTTCGAAAATTGTTCCTGGGACAACCATCCCTTTTAAATGCTCTTCTGCGCGACTCGCAAGCTCCTTAAACGGTGGCATATTACTGAGTATTTTTTTCCCGCCGTCTCGAATCGAATTATAAAATGAACCAGTAAGCAATCGCGCTAAATGAGAATTTAATGCACCGACGTTTTCCGATATAGACATTTCATTATCGTTGAGGATCACAAGAATGTCCTGATCTAGATCTCCTGCATGATTCATCGCTTCAAATGCCATACCTGCTGTCATTGCACCGTCGCCAATAACCGCAACCACTTTTCTATTTTTATTTTCTTTGCCTGCCGCTATTGCCATTCCTAGAGCAGCACTAATTGATGTCGATGAATGTCCAACGGCAAAGGTGTCATATTCACTCTCTGCAGGGTAAGGAAAAGGATGAAGGCCACCTTTCTGACGAATTGTCGTCATCTTATCTCTGCGGGCAGTCAGGATTTTGTGAGGGTAGGCTTGGTGCCCAACATCCCAAACAAGTTTGTCAAACGGTGTGTTATATACGTAATGAAGGGCTACCGTTAACTCTACAGTACCAAGGCCCGATGCAAAGTGTCCGCTGCTTTGACTAACACAATTAAGCAGAAACAGGCGCAATTCTTTCGCAATTGCCGGTAAGTGCGACCTAGGCTGTAAGCGCAGATCCTCTGGCGTATTTGCCTTTGCTAAGTATGGGTATTGTGATAAATCTAAACTCATATTGTGTAATGTTATCTACCTAAGGTTGCATAGTATGAAAGAACAACACGCCCTAATACTTTCGAGAGACCATAAAATCCGTAAATGCTTCTAACTCTTCAGTATCGAAATTAAGCTGATGTAAACAATTCATGGCCTGATCTCGCTTTTTCTCCAACTCTAACTTAGCGCCTTCCAAACCGTAATGCGTCACGAAAGTTGACTTGTTTAAAAACTCATCTGAGCCTTGCGGTTTACCCAAAATACCTGTAGTAGCTGTTACGTCGAGAATGTCATCTTGGATTTGAAATGCAATACCAATAGCATCTGCGTATTCAGCTAAAACATCAGTTGTTGATGGTGGTAATTGGTCTGAAATATTTATCGCCATTAGTACAGATGCCTTTAGAAGTGCGCCGGTCTTGTGGGCATGTAAGCGAATCAATGCATCAATATCAATCTTTTTATTAGTGCCGTCTAGGTCAAGAGATTGCCCTAAACACATGCCGCGTAAACCCGCAGATCTAGCAAGGGTTGAAACGAGTTGAGCGCGTTTTACGTCTGCTTTACTACTGAGTTTTGCTTCAGCTATCCATTCAAATGCAAGTGATTGCAGTGCATCACCGGCGAGAATAGCCGTAGCCTCATCAAATGCGATGTGTACGGTGGGCAATCCTCGTCTTAGTTCATCATTATCCATGGAAGGTAAGTCATCGTGAATTAATGAGTAAGCATGAATACATTCAAGTGCGAGTTCACAAACTTTTGCATCTTCCACTGCTGCACCGAGCATCTGTGAAACAATTCTGTGCAGGAGTGGTCGAATACGTTTGCCGCCATTGAGGAGCGCGTATTCCACTGCTTCGCATAACTTACTGTCACTTAGGTGAAACTGAGTTTTTAATGTTTCGTAGCTTTTTATGAGGTCGGTGTTTACTTGCGTCTGAAGTTCCTGAAGTACTTGCTGTGCCATCACTCTTTGTCTGCATGGTGAAAGTCAACCAATGCGTCTTTTCCCTGTTCCGATGTGAGCATTTGAACACGTTGTTCGGCTTTTGTAAGTAGTTGTTGGCTGTGTCTCGCCAACGTAATGCCGCGTTCAAAATGAACAAGGGACTGTTCGAGTGAAATCTCTCCTTGTTCCATTTCAGCTACCAGCTTTTCAAGTTCCAGCATGGCTTGCTCAAACGATAAATTTTCAGTGTCCATAATTGTTTTTTTTCGCAGTCTTCATGTTGTTGCATCATTTAGTGGGTGCACACAATACCTAATCAAATACCTAAATTCAATGCTTTATCAAGTGCGCTTTTTGTCGATACTCACTATTCCAAATCAACTTCAAGATTTTTGAATGAGCGCCGTTAACGATACTGCGGTCAAGGTTTTTTAAACTGTCTAGAGGTATACATTGGATTTAGCAACCATTGTTGGGTTTTTAGGTGCTGTCGGACTTGTCGTTATGGCAATGGTCATGGGCGGCTCTTTGGGTATTTTTATTAATGTACCATCCATTCTAATTGTATTTGGTGGTTCAATTTTCGTTGTACTAATGCAATATCCAATGGCGAAGTTTTTAAGCGCTGGAAAAGTCGTAGCAAAAGCATTTTCGTTCAAACTCCAATCCCCCGAAGAACTAATCGATAAGATAGTCGAGATGGCAGATGCTGCGCGCAAAGGTGGTTTTTTGGCGTTGGAAGAAGCTGAAATTGACAACCCATTTATGCAAAAGGGCGTTGACATGTTGGTTGACGGTCACGACGTAGATGTCGTTCGCACCACGATGGCAAAAGATATAACAAATACAACCGAAAGACATGAAAATGGTGCTGAAATCTTCAAATCTATGGGCGACGTGGCACCGGCTATGGGAATGATTGGAACTTTGATCGGTCTAGTTGCTATGTTATCTAACATGGATGATCCTAAATCAATTGGACCGGCAATGGCAGTTGCACTATTAACAACGCTTTACGGTGCAATGTTGGCCAACCTTTTTTGTTTACCCGTTGCATTCAAGTTAGGGGTGAGAAGCGGTGAAGAAAAACTCAATCAAAGTCTTATTCTAGATGGAATACTCGGTATCGCAGACGGCCAGAACCCTCGAGTTATTGAAGGCGTGTTGAAAGGCTATCTAATGGAAAGTAAACGCGGAACCGAAGAGTCTGAATAATGGCGGCTGAAGAAGAAGAATGTCCTAAATGCCCTCCCGAAGGGTTACCTGCTTGGATGGGAACATTTGCTGATTTGATGTCGTTGTTGATGTGCTTCTTCGTATTGTTACTTTCGTTTTCAGAGATGGACGTCAAAAAGTTTAAGCAGATCGCCGGTTCTATGAAATTTGCGTTTGGCGTCCAAAACAAAATAGAACTCAAAGACATTCCAAAGGGTACAAGCGTTGTTGCACTCGAATTTAGGCCTGGTCGTCCCGATCCAACGCCTATCGAAACTATCCAACAGATTACTCAAGATATCACAAAGCCAATGCTAAATTTTCAGGAAGGTGAATCGGACAACGCAGGTGGTACACAAAAACAGCGAGGTACATTCAGGGGCGGGCAGTCACCACAAACAAGTAATGAAGTTGCGTCGGCAGGCGCCGCAGCGGCTAATAAAGATCAGCTTGATGAAAACAGGAAGAAAATAGAAGAACTCCTGCAACGGGAAATAAAAGACGGTGCAATTGATGTTGAAAACTTAGGGCAACAGTTGGTAATAAGAATAAGAGAAAGCGGTTCATTCTCCGCAGGGTCAGCGTTTCTGCAGCCACAGTTTGTTCCGGTCATCAGACGCCTTGGGGTACTGTTAAATGATATGCCAGGTAAAGTTGAAATTACAGGGCATAGTGACGGGGTGCAGACATCGAATGAATTGTACTCATCAAATTGGGATCTAAGTGCGCAACGTGCTGTAGCAATCGCTGAACAGCTCAGACGAGCACCAGAATTTGACGAAACACGAATGCGTGTGATTGGCAAAGCTGCAACTCAACCAGTCGCCAACGAAGATTCTGTGGAGGCTCGAGCTCAGAATAGACGTGTCGAAATCAGCATTGTACAAGGAGAGCCTAAATACTCAGATCCTATTTCCTTGTCTGGTCAATGAGGTTTAAAACAAACTACTCGCGGATGTCTATGTCTATCCGCGGCTCAGATATTCCCGGTGTGCAGGCTTACTAATAACGAGTTGCACAGTACTGATAACTCTCTCCAGAAAACCGCCTTCACAATAGTTTAAATAATACTGCCACATTCTAATAAACCGGTCGTCGTAGCCGTCTTTTATCAACTCGGATCTTTGATCCATAAATGCTTCAAACCAATCTCGAAGTGTTTTGGCATAATCAATGCCGATATCATGAACGTCTCTTATACTCATATCTGTGTATTTTTTAACATGCTGATTGATACTGTATTGGGAAGGCAAAAAACCACCAGGAAAGATATGCTTTTGAATAAAATCAACGCTGTTTGAATAACTGTCGTATCGCCGGTCGTCAATAATGATGGATTGTAATAACATTAACCCTTCAGGTTTTAGAAGACTTTGGCACTTATTGAAGAACTCAGGTAAATATTGTTTCCCAACGGCTTCAATCATCTCTATCGATACCAGCTTATCATATTGCCCTTCGAGTAATCGGTAATCGCGTTTCAATAACTCGATTTTATGTTCTAGGCCACGCTCGCTAATTTTCGCTGCAGCCCAATCAAATTGCTCGTCTGATATCGTGGTGGTGGTAACCCTACATCCATAGTGTTCGGCGGCATGCATAGCCAATCCGCCCCAGCCAGTGCCAATTTCTACTAAGTGATCGTTTTCGGTTAGCCTAAGTTTTTGGCAAATGGCGTCCAGCTTGTATTGTTGCGCTTCAGCCAATGTAGCGTGTGGTTCAGGATAAATTGCTGCCGAATACATCATGCTTTCGTCAAGAAATTTAGTGTAGAGTTTATTGCCCAAATCGTAATGTGCACTGATATTCTTTTTGGCCTGAGTGGAAGAGTTTCGATTTGACCAGTGCTTTAACTTCATAATTGGCATGGTCAACCATTTAAACTTCTTTTCCCAATTATCGAGCATTGGGAGATTCCGGGCGAATATCTGTATCACCTTTGTTAAATCCGGCGTCTCCCACAAGTTATCTGTAAAAGTTTCACCTGAGGCTACACTTCCGCCAAGCAATAGCTTCGGATAAGCAGCAGTATCAAGAATGTTTACCTCTGCCTTTAGGGCGTGATTTGGGTCGCCCAGTTCGGCCACTAAAACACCGTGCTCTTTAATCACCATAAAGCCTTCTGGCATTAGTTTAAGCGCGTTAATAAAGATGTTTTTACAGGTTTTTTCCCAAATAGAAATGGATTCTGTAGTTAATATAGTTTGTTCATTATGCGACATCGTTATTTCCTTTTTGCTTACCCGTTTGATTGCTGGAATCTGGGTGTGCGTAAATAGGTATGCGTTTTAAAAATAGTTTCAGTGCCTGCCAATAGATACCAATCACTGTTTTGATTGTCATGCTAGGGATTGTTAATAACATGCGTTTGAGGAAACGGTTAGAAAGCTCTTGTTTATGCATGTCTAGCGATGCCTCAAAGTGCTTAGTTTCACAGTAACAAGATAAATGCAGATCGAGTTTAGGACCGGGTTCGTTGATCCGCCATTTATAGATCATGTCCATCGGATTAAACGGCGAAACATGAAACGCTTTTTTGGTGTTAGATTGATGCTTCAGGTCGACAATATAATAGTGTTTTTGGTGCCAGGGCGTGTTGGATACTTCGGCCAACATATGGCTAAAATGGCCCGTTTGTTGTTTTAAAAAATAAAAATTCACAGGCGAAAAATACATGCCAAACGTTCTCACTTGACCAAGCAGAAATACTTCGCCATTTAGTTCATCTGTTGACAATTGATTGAATTTTTTTAACGCCCTAGATTGAATATCGCCTTCTTCACTTGGAATATAGTCGTTCGATTTGAAGCGGAAAGGCTGTAGTCCACTAGCTGAAACATTGAAAAGAGAGAGTTTTTTGTCTAACTCTTCAAGCTCACTGAGTTTTAAAAACCACAAATAAATATGGTAGGTAAATTCATGCATTTTTGGCTGACTACGCCGATGCATGACATCTCCTGTATACATACAGCTTTCAAATTCGCTCACTATAGCGTTACCCCGAAATGTTGACATACATCAAGTGCACTTCTTACTCCGTCTTCGTGAAATCCGTTGTACCAATATGCACCGCAATAATGCACGTGGTTTTTCCCGCAGATATCACTTCTACGATTTTGTGCAGCAACCATTGCCAGTGAAAATTGTGGGTGAGCATATTGATATTCACCGATAATTTTATTTGGGTCGATGGCATCGCGGTCATTTAGCGAAACTACAAAGGTGTGGTCGGATTCTAAGCATTGCAGAATATTCATGTTGTAAGACACTGCTGCAGGCGATGTTTGCTCGCCAAGTTCACCTTTTATTCTATAGTTCCAGCTTGCCCAAGCTAACTTTCGTTTTGGTAGCACACTGGTGTCGCGATGCAAAATAACGTCATTCATTGCATAAGGGATAGCGCTGAGCACTTGCATAGTCGATTCAGCATAATCAGTTGGAAAGGAACTCAAATTCAATATCTTTAATGCTTGGTCGCTATGGCATGCAAATATGACGTCGTCGAATATGTGAGTTTCTCCTTTTGATATTAGTGTCACGCCATCATCGGTGTAGGAGACGTCATCAACAGGGCTTGAGAGATTGATATTGTCTTTAAACGCTTCAATCATTGGATTTATGTACGTAAATGAGCCGCCTTTAATTGTGTACCACTGCGGTCTGTCAGTAACATTTAACAAGCCGTGATTACTAAAAAACTTCAAAAAGAAGGCCAATGGGAATTTTCCAGCTGTTTCCAGACTTGCGCTCCATATTGCCGCGCACATTGGGAGAATGTAATTTTGTGTAAAGGTTTCTGAGAACTTGTGAGTCTCAATAAATTCAATAAGTGTTGTGGTGTCAGAGTCTGTATTATCAGCAATGAGAGATTTACACAGCTTATTGAACCGAAGGATCTCTCTAACTAACGTATAGAAAGAAGGTGAAAACAGATTCCGGCGCTGGGCAAACAGCGTGTTAATAGTGTGACCATTGTATTCCAGCCCGGTTGTAGCGTTTTGTACGCTAAAGCTCATCTGAGTCGGCTGTCTCTCGACATTTAACGCATCCATCATCTTGATAAAATTTGGATACGTCCAATCATTAAATACGATAAATCCGGTGTCTAGATTATAGGTTTTACCCTCTATTTCGGTCGGCTTAGTTGCTGTATGTCCACCGATATAATCATTTGCCTCAAACAACGTAATGTCGTGGTCTTTTGCGAGTAAATAACCGCATGTTAGTCCGGATATGCCAGAACCAATTATCGCGATGCGCGATTTTCTACTCATTTAGATTTCCTTTGCACGTTCTTGGCCATGCCGAGACAAAGCTTGTGCCTTAAAAATGCAGGTAAAATTCCCAAAAACCTGATTATCGTGCTGAATCTGCGTGGAAAATACACTGAAGATGCATTGTTAAATAATCCCTCATACATGTATTCAGCTGCTTTTTCTGAGGTGATTTGCATAGGCATCGGAAAATCATTTTTGTCCGTAAGCGGTGTTTTGACAAAGCCTGGTGACATTGTTTTTACTTTTATGCCTTTTTTTTGCAGGTCAACCGCAAAGCTTTTCGCCATGTAATACAATGCCGCTTTACTTGCGCCAT
The DNA here is from genome assembly GCA_002340325.1 of Glaciecola sp. UBA2563. Lineage (GTDB taxonomy): Bacteria > Pseudomonadota > Gammaproteobacteria > Enterobacterales > Alteromonadaceae > Glaciecola. Next base: position 53,583 of record DDLV01000121.1, read on the forward strand.
ATGCTTCGCTTCTTGGAAACGGCAACAAACGGGCTAAGCTATCAACAAAAACTAGACTATTACCTGACTTGCAATTGGGCAAAACAGCAGCAACGACATTGCTCACTCCGATAACATTGGCATCAAACACGCGTTTAAACATACTAGCTTCTACCGAATTCACATCAACGTATTCGCAAGTACCCGCATTTAACACGAAAAAGTCAGCAGTAATGTCTTTAAGTGCATTTTGAGTAGAAACGGGGTCTGTGACATCAAATGATAAAGTCGTTATTAATGCTTCGTCACTGTAAGCGTCGAGTTTCTGTTGGTTGCGGCCACACGCGATAACTTCGTGTCCCTTTTTTACTAATTTTAGCGTTAGCGCCTCTCCCAAGCCTGAGGTTGCGCCAGTTACTAATACTCTGGCCATTAACCAAGTTTTCCTTTTACTTTTTTTACAAAAAATCCTAATACTGGCACGTTCTCATAGACCATTTGCCCAAGGTCAAAGTAATCTCTGTGCAATGTAATTTTGCCGTCAGCAATTTCAAGCCACGTTATTCCGTCCACGTTAACCGGCTTTCCACCATTCAACCGTTTCGTGGAATACGTCATTGTCCACTTGATAACAGCACTTTTTTCCATAATTTCATCTATTGAGTGGATAACAAACTTACAATTCTCAGCGTTTTTCAGTAGCTGAGAAAAGTAATTGCGAACTGCATCGATGCCTTTATGGGTGTTGATAGGATCAATAAACACTACGTTTTTTTCGTATATAGACGTCAAGTCATCAATTTTCATCGATGATAAATCCGTGTAAAAGGCTGAAAACCTTTGAATTATAGTCATTTCAAAATAAAGTATAGAATTTTGTAAAGTTTTTACTACATGGATAAAGTCATAGATCACCAATTAACTTTTTTTAATTCAAGCGTTTGTGGTCTAGGTGGTGTAAAAACGAGTATAAAAATATGTAATCAAAAACGTGGAACTGTAATGAGACTGCCGTTGTTTCCTTTATCATCACATCTGTTACCCGAAGGCAGATTGGCATTGCGTATTTTCGAACCTCGTTACACTAGGATGGTCAAAGAAGCGTGTCGTGAGCAAACTGGATTTGTCATTTGTATGCTCAACCCAGACGGCGACAAAATGCAAAACACGCATATTTATTCGAAAGGGACTTATTGCGAGGTTATAGATTTCGATGTGCTAAAAGATGGTTTGTTGGGCATTACCGTCGAAGGCAAAAACTGCGTTGAGATTTCCCAAATAACCACAGAGCATGACGGCTTAAGAATGGCGGACTGCGAATTTATATCACTTTGGAGTGACCGAGTCGACGATGTAGATTTCGAACGAATTTCTATGCGACTTCAGGAAGTATTTGATAAATATTCTGATGTTGATTCGCTGTATGAGAACGTGCATAAATTCTCAGATTACGAATGGGTGATAAATAGATGGATAGAATTGCTTCCGCTTGCTGCAGAACAAAAGCAACATTTCATAAAATTAGGAAGTAGCGAGAAAGTCGCACAGTATCTCAACCAGCTTATAGAATGAAATTTTTGTAACCCATTGAAAAAAATAACATTAAATTCGCTTTCATAGGCGTATAATCGAAATTATATAGCGGTTTTTTTATTAAATATATTTCACTTTTGGAAAAGAAATCTTTTCGTATACTGGATTTAGACTATAGTTTTACATAGGTACAAAAATCATGTTGATTGGAATTCCATTGAACGAACAAAGTCGCGATGAAAGTAAGCCAAAAGAATGCGCCGCACAGATGTCACAATATTTGGACACAGTCGCGCGCCGTCGCTGCAAGCTGTCGTTTTCAAAAGTGTTTAGTTATTTCGCACCACGACTTAGGTCATATGCGCTGAAACAAATGGGTAACGAGGCACTCGCTATGGAGCTAGTTCAAGACACCATGTCTAACGTTTGGCAAAAGGCACATCTTTTTGATGCAGAGAAAGGGTCACCATCAACATGGATATTCACCATCGCGCGCAACATACGTTTTGACATGTTGAGAAAACTGCAGAACCGCAAGGAAGATATATGTTCAGACGATTTATGGCCAGTGTTGTGTGAACAGACTGCCGATCCGCGTGTGGCTGACTTGGACGTTCAGATAACGTTAGAAGAAGTCGGGCAGTATTTTGAAAACTTACCAGATAAACAAAAAGCCGTCGTCGAAGCAATATATATTGACGGCAAGTCACAACAAGAAGTCGCTGACGAACTTGATATACCCCTAGGTACTGTAAAATCCCGAACGCGACTTGCACTTCAGCGGCTTAAGGGTATGATGAAAGAGTATGATTAAACACCATCCTTCTGCGTCAGTATTGAGAGAGTATGTTGCCGGATCATTAGATCCAGCGACATCATTAATGGTTACGGCACATTGTGAAATGTGTCATGAGTGCGCCTCTTTGGTGCAGACTTTATCTGAAAATTACGGAACCGACCTCGAGGCCGATAGCACAACGATACCCGGCATCGATAGAGAATTCGTAACCATGCTTGACGACATTCTTGCCAACGACATAGAGCAGTCTCATTCTGCTCGTTGGCGTCAACCAATCGGCGAAACGCCTAAGATTGAAGTAGACGGTAAGTCTTTTTCAGTTCCAAAGGTACTCGGGAAATTTGTAGAGAAAGATCTCACATGGAGCAAGTACCTTGGACGCTTGTCACACGCAAACGTCAATATTGGCGGTGGTAATCTAGCACAGTTCATCTTCATGGAATCTGGGGCTGGTGTACCTGAACATACCCACAAAGGAAATGAAATCACGTTAGTACTCGATGGCGAATTTAGCGATGGTCTATCGGTCTATAAGAACGGCGATCTAACTTTTATGAACGGTGAACACAGGCATTCTCCTGCTGTAGAGACAGAAGAAGGTTGCCTTGTCTTTTCTATCATTGATCAGCCGCTTCAATTTACAAATAACTGGGCTAGAATTATAAATCCGCTGAGCAGTTTATTTTTCCACGCGAATATCGATAAACGCTGACATCAGAAAAGTAATCCGGGGCGGGAGCTACTTGAAATAGCACTTATTGTAATAGCGCACTTTGTGGAAAGTTAATACTTAAGGTGTCGAGGCTGTTTTGTTTCAACTGCTCTAAACCCATGTTGTCATAACTCTCTACCATAATTTCGAGTGCTTGCTGTGTTTGAGATGTATCGTTGTAATATTCGATGATATATCTGCCTCTGTTTGCCGCTGCCACCCATGCTTTTCGCCGCATATAAAATCTCGCTACCGCTACCTCGTATCTTGCTAATCTATCCTTTATCGCCACCATTCGTTGTTTTGCATCGGCGGCATATTTAGAATCTGGGTGTCGCTCCAATAGTCTTCTGAAATCCTCAAATGCCTCTCTTGTTGCAGATGGGTCCCTATCGGCTCTGTCAATATTAAAAAGCCCTTGAAGAAAGTTTCTCTCGCGTCCCATATTGGTGAGTCCACGCATAAACATTGCATAGTCCACGTCAGAATGATTTGGATTCAGCCTAATAAATCTGTCAATTGTTGCGAGTGCTTGTTCGCTGTTTCCCGATTTGTAATATGAGTACATAAGATCTAACTGAACCTGATGAGAGAGTTCACCGAACGGATATTGAGAATCAATGGCACTTAGCGTTTGAGCAGCGGCACTAAAATTACCCACTTCCATATCTTGTTTTGCCTGTTGATAGAGAGCATTTGCACCTTGATTCGCGATTAAATCACGCTGATCATCATCTGAACTGCTGCACGCAGTTAGCCCAAGCGAGGTTAGGATGATGAATGTAACAACTCTTTTTCTCATTTTAATCGTTTACTCTTATTTTTTATTTCGAAACCAGCAATAGTTTACACCATTAAAATACGCCTAAACAGACCTAAGGGCTACTGTTATACTTGCACAAAAATCAACTAAGGCCGTTTTGCCGTTGTATCAATGAAATCATCACAAAATAAAATTACATTGAAAGGAGAGATCCCACCGAATCTATTTAACAAGAGACTAGACCAGAGCCTTGCAGAAATGTTCCCTGATTTTTCTCGAAGTAAAATAAAACAGTGGATTGAACAGGGGGATGTTGAGGTTGACGGGCAAGTCAATAAGCTACCAAGAACTAAGGTAAACGGTGGCGAATATGTCATCATTGTTACCCAACCAAATATTGAAGTCAGCGATGAGGCACAGTCAATACCGCTCAACATCGTTTTCGAGGACGAACATTTGATAGTGATAAACAAGCCCGCTGGTCTTGTTGTTCATCCCGGAGCTGGCAATAAGGATAGTACTTTATTAAACGCGTTATTAGCGCATTTTCCAAACATAGAAACAGTACCTAGAGCCGGTATTGTTCACCGTTTGGATAAAGATACAACCGGGCTTATGGTGGTGGCTAAAACGATTCAATCACAAGCACATTTGGTCGAACAGTTACAGCAGCGAAAAATGGGAAGAGAATATGAAGCAGTCGTTTGTGGGCAGTTGATTGCTGGGGGGGTGATTGATAAACCTATTGACCGTCATCCCACCAAGCGAACGTTAATGTCGGTAAGAATTAATGGTAAACCAGCTATTACACATTATCGAATTATCGAGAAATTTGGAGCGCACACACATTTGCGTGTGAAACTCGAAAGTGGAAGAACACATCAAATTCGTGTGCATATGTCGCATATCAAACATCCATTAATCGGTGATAATCAATATGGTGGCAGACCTCTATTTCCCAAAAAAGCTTCTGAAAAGTTTCTTGCAGCGCTTCGAGGTTTTAATAGACAAGCACTTCATGCTGCAGAATTAACGCTTCTTCATCCAGCAACAAACGCAAATATGCGTTGGCAGGTACCATTACCTGATGATATCAGCTCGCTTTTACGCATACTTAGAGAAGATAGCGCTGAGAATCTGGACGAAATGTATTGATAAATGTCATTGCACGCCAATTTCCCGAATTTTCTAATGTCGTTTGTGGAACGACAACTGTTGTTGGCGGTGCTAGCAAGTCTAGTTATCTTGGACTCAACATAGCGACACATGTCGGTGATAAAATTAGTAGCGTAACTTACAACCGTTCACTGCTGCTGAATCATCTTGAAGATCGTTTCAATAGGTTAAAAAGACCTGTATATCTCAACCAAGCTCACACCAATAACCTATGCAAATATGGGGACCCCAACGCAAACGAAGCAATGATGGATGCAATTTGGTCGGATGAATTTAATACGCCATTATTTATAATGACGGCAGATTGCGTGCCAATCATGCTTACCAACGGTGAGGTTGTTTGTGCAATTCACGCTGGTTGGAGAGGTCTAGCAAATAACATAATCGAAAAGTGTATGGCCGTCTTTTCCAACCCTATCAATGTAAGTGCATGGATTGGACCATACATTAAAGAGAAGAATTATGAAGTGGGTCTGGAAGTTGCTGACCACTTTCATCAGATCCCTAGTGCTTTGCGTAAGACCTCTAATAAAAACAATTTCCTGTTAAATCTTGGTGCTATTGCACGGCACCGGTTGATAGAACAAGGTGTGAAACAGGTGAGAGATATTGAAATCTGCACATACTCTGACGTGCGCTTTTACTCGCATAGAAGAGCATGCCACCATGGCAAAAATAACACAGGTAGAATGGTCTCTTTTGTTATTAAACTTGAAAATAACAATAACGTTGGCTTGAAATGACCCCCCTGAATACCCATTACTACAATATCAAAGTTATGGAGTTTTTATTATGCGGTTGGATAAATTTACAAATAAGTTTCAAATCGCTATCTCGGACGCACAATCACTTGCGCTAGGAAGAGATAATCAATTTATTGAGCCTGTGCACATGTTATCGGCGCTTCTCAATCAACAAGGCGGTACTGTTCGACCATTGTTTGACCAGTTAAATGTCAATATTAATCAGCTGCGATCAACGTTGGCAGCAGAAATAGATAAATTACCAAAAGTACAAGGCACAGGTGCAGATGTTCAGTTAGGAAGAGAAACTGTTCGGTTGTTGAACTTATGCGACAAGCTATCTCAAAAACGTAAAGATGACTACATTACCTCGGAGCTGTTTGTTTTAGCTGCAGTGGAAGACCAAGGGACTCTTGGCAAACTGTTGAAACAGCAAGCTGTAACGCCAGAAAAGGTAACACACGCGATAGAGAAGATGCGCGGTGGACAAACGATAACCGATCAGAACGCAGAAGATGTAAGACAGGCACTTGAAAAATATACATCGGATTTAACCGAACGGGCAGAACAGGGCAAGTTAGATCCCGTGATCGGCCGAGACGATGAAATTCGGCGAACTGTCCAGGTCTTGCAGCGTCGCACCAAAAACAACCCTGTCCTCATTGGGCAACCGGGCGTTGGCAAAACAGCCATAGCCGAAGGCTTAGCACAACGAATTATAAACGGTGAGGTGCCTGAAGGCTTGAAAGGAAAACGCGTATTGTCGCTTGATATGGGGGCATTGCTGGCAGGTGCTAAGTATAGAGGTGAATTCGAAGAGCGCTTAAAGGCGGTTTTAACTGAACTCAGTAAAGAAGAAGGCCGGGTAATTCTTTTTATTGACGAGCTACATACGATGGTGGGTGCTGGGAAAACAGATGGCGCGATGGATGCTGGAAATATGCTTAAACCCGCATTAGCAAGGGGAGAATTGCATTGTGTTGGCGCGACTACACTCGACGAATATAGAAAATACATAGAAAAAGACGCAGCATTGGAGCGCCGCTTCCAAAAGGTGCTTGTTGATCAACCCTCGGTTGAGGACACCATTGCAATATTGCGAGGCCTTAAGGAGAGATACGAGCTGCATCATTCTGTCGATATCACCGACCCAGCAATTGTCGCGGCCGCCAGCTTGTCACATCGTTATATTAGTGACCGACAATTACCAGACAAGGCGATTGATCTTATAGATGAAGCTGCCTCAAGTATTCGTATGCAAATAGATAGTAAGCCTGAAGAAATGGATAAGCTTGAGCGTCGTATCATTCAATTGAAATTAGAAGAACAAGCGCTTGCTAAAGAAACTGACGATGCAAGTTATAAGCGGCTTCAAACGATAGAGCTTGAAAGAGAGCAGGCTGAAATTAAATTTTCTGAATTAGAAAAAGTCTGGAACAGTGAAAAGGATGCAATGGAGGGAACCCAGGGTATAAAAGCTGAACTGGAGCAGGCGAAACTCGACCTTGAAATCGCAAGAAGAGCGTCAGATCTAAACAGAATGTCAGAACTGCAATACGGTCGTATTCCAGAGCTTGAACAACGACTCGAAAAAGCCACTGAAGCCGAAACAAATGACAATAAACTTCTTAAAAATAAAGTAACTGATGTCGAGATTGCTGATGTGCTATCTCGATGGACGGGCATACCCGTTGCCAAGATGCTCGAAAGCGAAAAGCAAAAATTGGTCAAGATGGAAACAGTCTTAGCAAAACGTGTAATTGGACAAGAAGAAGCGGTGAGAGCGGTATCAAATGCGATTCGACGCTCAAGAGCGGGCTTGGCTGATCCAAATAAGCCGGTGGGGTCATTTTTGTTTTTAGGGCCGACAGGTGTTGGTAAAACAGAGTTGTGCAAATCACTTGCAAATTTTATGTTCGATACCGAATCTGCCATGATCAGAATTGATATGTCTGAGTTTATGGAAAAACACTCGGTTGCCAGATTAGTTGGTGCACCTCCAGGTTATGTAGGCTATGACGAAGGTGGTTATTTGACCGAAGCTGTCCGGCGCAAACCATATTCCGTTATTTTACTCGACGAGGTCGAAAAAGCGCATCCAGATGTATTTAATATATTATTACAGGTATTGGACGATGGTAGGCTGACGGACGGGCAAGGTCGCACAGTTGACTTTAAAAACACGCTTATCATTATGACATCGAACCTTGGTTCCGACTTGATTCAGGAACAAGCTGGTGAAGAGAATTACGAAAAGATGAAATCAAGTGTCATGCAGGTTTTAACAGTGCACTTTCGACCAGAGTTCATTAATAGAGTCGATGATATAGTTGTGTTTCATCCGCTGGACCGAGAACAAATAAAAGCAATTGCAAAGATACAGTTGGCAAGTTTAAGGCAGCGATTGCATGAGATGCAATTTAAGTTAGAAATCTCGGCCAGCGCATTAGACAAACTTGCTGAGGCTGGCTTTGATCCAGTATTTGGTGCGCGCCCGCTTAAGCGAGCAATACAGACTCAGATTGAAAACCCGTTGGCGGAGAAACTTTTATCTGGCTCGCTTAGAAGCAAAGAAAAAATTCGGATAGATGTTGTCGATGATAAATTTAGCATCGAATAATCGGAATTAACTCGATAAAGCGATATCTTTGATATACTTAGTATTAACATTAGTAAACAGCCCTAGAGCACAATAGGGCTGTTTTTCATTAAAATTGATATTTTAATATCAGAGATTTACTAAATAGCAAATAGCGAGCGCACCGCATATGGATAAACATCGAGGTATTTATCTGCTGCCCAACCTTTTAACGACGGCTGGCTTGTTTAGTGGTTTTTATGCAGTCGTAATGTCAATGAATGGGCAGTTCGAACACGCTGCAGTTGCGATTTTTGTGGCAATGATCTTTGATGGCCTAGATGGCAGGGTAGCGCGAATAACTAACACGCAGTCCGCTTTTGGTGCAGAATACGATTCAATGGCAGACATGGTGTCTTTCGGTATCGCACCAGCGTTGGTTGCTTATAACTTCGGCATGACAGAGCTGGGTAAACTAGGTTGGCTAGCCGCATTTATTTATGTTGCAGGTGCTGCACTAAGACTAGCAAGGTTTAATACGCAAGTTGACACTGCAGATAAACGCTTTTTTCAAGGGCTTGCAAGTCCCGCTGCAGCAGCCGTTGTTGGCGGTATGGTATGGGTATGTCACGATTACGATATTAATGGAAATGACTTCTCGTTAGCAGTCGCCATCATTACTGGCTTGACCGGTATTTTAATGGTGAGTAATTTTAAATATAACTCATTTAAAGAGTTAGATTTGCACGGTAAGGTGCCATTTGTTGCTATTCTGGTTGTGATGTTGGTATTCATCATAGTGGCAACAGCTCCTTCGCTTGTTCTTTTAACAGTGTTTACGTTGTATGCGGTAGCAGGTCCAGTCAACACATTCAGAAGTGTCGACAAAGTAACACTAGAAGACGTTGTTGGCGATACAAAATCTGATGCCGATTTTGATGATCTTGAAAAGCAAAGTGACGATAAGTCAGAAGCCGAAGAAGTTAATAAATAGATTTTTATAACCCTCAGGCTTCTCTGCACTCAGCTACCAATTACTGTTGTAGATTTGAATTGAATCGCCATTGTCCTTCTTCTCTGTAGTAATAAACAGATGGCCAATAGAAATTCTCTTCTCTCACTTGGTATTCTGCAAGCTGAAAGTTTTTATCAAGCCTCACCGTTAGCAATTTAGTAAATTCTCCACCAGCCTTGCTAAATAGAAGATCTTTTAGTTCTGAAGCCGTATCGACTGGTAGATCATCTACAGAAAGAATACAAACGGGATCAGAACCCAAGGCACTATATAAAGGAGCGCCAAAATATCTGAATCCAATTCTCAAGCAAGAAGTTCTAGTCCCATCTGGTGTATTGATTAAAATGGGCATTTCATGAATGATTGCTCCCCCCCAAACCATTACCTCTGAAATGTTGAGGAAGTTGGAGTTTTTAGGCCTAAGTGTTATTTCATTAATGCCACCGTTCCTAAGCACAGTCAGTTTGTGCTGCTCTTTAGTCAGCGCAAGGTACAGGTCATTGAGTCTTGTTAAACGTTTATCATCAAGCTTTAAAATTACGTCTCCAGAGCGCAACCCGCTGTTCTCGAGTTCAGCGCCTTGTGTGACAAAAATCTTCCTTTCTATTTCATCTATAAACGGAGCACTAAGCCCCAGTTCTACTGCTTCGGCGAAACTCACATAACTCAACTGGTCTTTTAACTCAAAAAGACCAGTATCTCCATTGGTTACTCGGCGTATAAAATCCATTATAAATTCAGCCGGAATAATCATGTCGAACGGGAATTTTTCAGAATAGCCCGGTGCTACGCCTAAAAGTGTATTGTCTTTGTTTACATAAAATGAAAAGTCACTAGGCAGGAAAGTAACATCAAAACTGTCAAAATTTGTTGTAGTATCAACTAGAAGAGGCCAGCCGATTGCTATTTCAGACTCGAAGTCAATGTGTGTACTTCTGCCATGCAAAACACCATCAGTGTAATTACCGTTAATGGTTTTATCGAGGCGGGGTAAAATGTCATCTTCAAAGGCGATATCTTTCATTTCAGCTTTTAACAATACTAAATTTAAGTATGGGTGAATTGCCAAGACGTCAGCAGAAACAGTTGCGCCATTATCGAAATAAACGTTAACTTGAGAAAGGCTCGAATCAATCTTACTTTTATCGGTTAATATGTATCCTTCTTTGCGGTCGATTACTAATCCGAGTCCCTTTACAGTAACGTCACCACGAATATTAACCTCTATTGGTCTGAACACTTCCAAGTCGACGAAAGCACTTGACACTTTTTGCTTGGCCACTGCTTGTCGCTTGTCTGCAAATTGTTCCGATATCTTTATGTCTTCGCATTGCCAAAACTGTTCTCCCAAAACGGATGTACAGCGTCGGTTGATAAAATATTGCGCTAGATTTCGAATCTTTACAAACTGTTGATTTTGTTGGTTGTAAACGTGTTTATATCTTACACTGACTTTTTGATTTAACGATATGTTTGAAAGCAGCGTTTCAAGCGTATCGATGTTGTCAATGGCTTGGTCATTTATTGAATCTACCTTTGCATAATTGCGTATCCCTTGGCCACCGAATACACGACCATCACTTGTTATCAATACGCCGTCACTCGGTACATTAAATAAACGAGCCAAAGATAGTCCAATTGGCGTGAAAATGGCTTTTCCAAATTCTATATATTCGCTTGGTACTAAGCTAAAAAGGTCCTTCACATCAATCGTAAATGTTTTAACGGTACCCTTTCTTTCAATTTCAACGGTTGCTGATGTATTTACTGAGGCATTTAAAATTGATTCTAATTGGTAAAAATCAAATATTGGTTTTGCATTAATAGTTAAGAGAAAATCGCCAAGTTTAAGGACGTCATCGGCATTACTTTCTTTCACTATGTGTTTAACAAGTAAACGGCCGTTAGCTAAACTGTTTGAGGACTTAAGACGATTGATCTGTTCTTCTGACTTCCCAAACTTCTCCATTTGATTGAAAGGTACATGTTCAAAAACGACTTCAAGCGTACCTCGAGAAGCCGGTTTACCCTTGAGCACATTTTCGATAATTGGATGCATTATTTGCATAGGAAGGAAAAATGCAGTTGCCGTGTCAAATCTTCCACCAGCATTTATCGCGATAGCTTTACCTTCACTGTTTAATATCGGCGAACCGGAAGAACCTCCGCTTGTTCCCAGTGCCGCTTGCATATAAAAAGTGTTGTAATCATTATTAGTGCTATTGTAAACAGGAGCCGGTCTATCTAATCGAGATAGAACACCTTCTATGATGGATAATGCCTCACCCCCGTCATTTCCGTAAAGTGTTATTGGATCGCCAATAGAAGCTTCTTTCTCTAACTCAATATTCTTTATATCTAGGTCACTAATAAGAGAAGGGTCGTACTGGAACATCCCAAAATCATGAACAGGATCTCTGTAAATTGGCGTAAGTGGAAGTTTGCGTTTATTGGAAAACTCAGCAAAGGCAACAATCGGCCCGACGTTTACAATATGTTTATTCGTAAGAATTATTCCTTGTTCAGCATCAATAACGAAACCAGTGCCAAATCCTGATGAATTGTACCCATCATCCCATGGCACCACTTTATTGATCTCTATATTAACGATGGAATTTAGAATTGGATTGTGATCATCTGCGAAGAGACCTTTTGGAAAAAGCGCTAGAGTTAGAATAATGAAGGTAATAGGGAGAGATATAGCATTGCGTATCTTTAGGAATATAAACATCAAATGAGTTTGCTCTTTTGTAAATCTCAAAACAATACCGATGTTAACGTATTTGACTGGAAAAAGATTGCTCAATGTTTCCGAAAAAGCTTGCACATTTCTGCTCTCTCTGTACAATGCGCGCTCGCTGTAAGGGAATAGCGGAAAATCAGCAGTAAACGAACGATCACGTGCTGGTTATAAGCGAAAGAAAAAGCCAAAAAAAACGCCGAACTAGCTTGACAAATTTGTGCGTTAGCGTAGACTTCGCATCCCTTTGAAATTTCACCTAAACGGCGAGTTTCAACCCCTCAAATCACATTGATTATGAGGCGCTCTTTAACAATTTAGCAAGACAATCTGTGTGGGCACTCGTAAGAGTGTCACAACGACAATTTATTTGTTTAAGTCTTTGCGTTACTTATGAGATGTTGAGTGGTTCTCG
>DDLV01000025.1 GCA_002340325.1 Glaciecola sp. UBA2563
AAAGGTGGAGATCCCTTTATCTTTGGTCGCGGTGGAGAAGAGATTGAGACGCTTATCGAAGAAAGCATTGATTTTCAAGTCGTTCCTGGCATCACTTCGGCAAATGGTGCTTCCAGTTACGCTGGAATACCCCTGACTCACCGAGACTACGCACAGTCGGTCGTATTTGCTACCGGTCATTTGCGCGATGAGACAATAGACCTGAACTGGCGAGCACTTGCACAGCATAACCAGACATTGGTCTTTTATATGGGACTGACGGGCCTTGGTATCATTGCGCGCAATCTTATTGAACATGGATTAGCATCATCAACTCCTATTGCGCTTATCGAAAATGCCACCCGCGAAAATCAGCGCGTCGTGATTGGAAATCTAAATAGCATAGAAGAAGTTTCTAAAAACGAAAACGTTACGCCGCCAGCATTAATTATTGTTGGCGGTGTCGTAAACCTACATAACACGTTAAACTGGTATCAACAATAACACGCAATGTTGAGTTGAGTGCAAACGTCATTTTATAAAGTCCTTTTAACTTCTGTTATTTTAGCAATGAGTTTGTGCACATTTGCCTATAATCAATTGGAGCAAACAGGCTTTAGTAAACGTTCAACGCGCGATGGTGGAATGCAGTTTGCATATAAATGGCGTTTAGGTGATGAAAACTATTCGCTAAGCTTCGACCTTAATCAAGCACAAATTGTCTCGCTACCGCTCACTGCACCTAGATTCAATAATAAAATGCTTAATCGCGAAGTAGAAGTGGCATTAAAACGACATGCAGTTTTACTCGCTGAACGCGGCATTAAAGCCACTGTCAAAAGGCAGGCTAGAGAAATATCGTACTCGGTATCAGCAACAACACAAAGTTCAGCAGACCTTGCCATTCGCGAACTTCAGGGCATATCAGAAACATCGACACAAGAATTTTACGAAAGATACTATTTAGTCAACTTTACTGACCACTTGAATCGAAATTTCGTGCAAAATGATTATGTTAAATATGCCAATGAAAGTGCAGAAGGTTTACAACCTATTGTTGAAGCTATCAAAGCATTGCAGAGGAATTCAACAGACAAAAGAGAGTTCACCGCACTCGCAATGACCTGGCTACAAAGCATACCTTACAATGATTTGCTCAGTCGAAGCGACTCAAATGGCGCAGGCTTCTTTGCCCCAATTGATTTGTTACGAAGAAACAAAGGTGATTGCGACAGCAAATCGACCCTTTTAGCAACATTACTTAAAGCATACGATCCAACATTAGCTGTGTACATGGTGTTGTTACCTCAACACGCACTTCTAGCCGTTGACATTCCTGCGCAGAATAACGAGCAAACGTTGCTGGTCAATGGTAAGGACATGCTACTAATCGAACCAACCGGCCCGGCATATTTTGCAAAAGGTAAAGTCGATGATAAATCGGCATTGGCAATTCTTAATAGACAGTATGAAACCCTTGAATTCTAAGTTTGATTGAAAACCGTTGAACTTTTCCCCAACGCACACCTGAACGTAAAGTCTTATCCACATATGCGTAAAAATCATTTTACTCCTTCCGAGGTCAATTAAATTTAAATAAAAATTTTTTACGTCAGTTATACCAAGTAATGTATTGATTTATCGAATAATTCGAATTAACTCATCGAATCTTTCGATTTATTAGCCAAAACAAAAACGATCCCCAACAAAATCCTCACCGTAAGTAAAGAAAAAAACACATACGACGATAGTCTTATATGAGCGCAACATTCATAGTACGCATTTCAATGATGATTGTGTTTCAAGGCGACAAATACGGACATTAAACCATTTAGTATCAAATAGTTAAATCACACGGGGAGTGTAAAATGACAAAATATCAAGAGATGGCTGTCAAGGTCTATCACAAAGAATCAGTTACAATTGCTGCTAAACAAACAGCTTATGAAATACTCATCAACTCAGGTTGGTCGGAAGAAGACATACACGCATGCAAGGGAAAAGAACCGCGTAAGCAGGTAATGATATTTTCAGCATAACAGAGACGTTGAAAAGGATTTTCAACTTCGTTTTTGTGGAATAAATAGACAATTGTCTGTAAAGTTTCATTTCATCTACTTCTTCTGACTCCCGTTAATTTGCCGATAGCGCTAGCGCCAAATTCAATTGCTAACGGTTTCAGCACGCTTAAAAAGGCTTTCCCTACCTATAACGACGCTTTCTATCGCTACTCGTTAGTACTTACATGAACCGGTGTCGACAACACTTTCAATCAGTACAAAAAAACAGCCAAAATTCGACACACAACACCAAGTTTTTACCACTTGTCTCATTATTTACAGTTTACCGTCTATTTCGTTGTCACAATAATTTCACGTTGGAACACGTTCTCGAGGAGAATTGTTTCAACATTAACCAATACCTATTGCTTAACAAAAACAAGGAAATTAATTATGGAAATCAACGAAGCATTAGATCAATTGTCTAGAAGAGAGAAACAAATCGCGATGAAAATAATGGAAGGGAAACCTAACAAGATCATAGCATGCGACTTATTCATCAGTGAGAGAACTGTCAAGTTCCACTGTGCAAACATTTATAGAAAATTGCACATTCACTCTAAACATGCGCTTATCGCACGCTACTACCGTGAGATACTAACGTTAGGCAATTAAACGAATAAAAGAAAGGCGTCTAAGGCACATGCGCCTAGACGACTTAACTGTGATGGAGTTAAGTGGCGAATAATTGCGATAAATCGTCGAAGTATTTAAATTCGAGGGCATTGCCACTGGGATCGTTTAAAAAGAATGTCCCTTGTTCGCCAACCATACCTTCAAATCTCACATATGGATTGATGACAAATGGGTAATCGTGTTCAAGGAACTTGTCTCGCAACTCGCACCAATCCACTTTAGGTAACACAAGACCAAAATGAGGGACTGGAACAGACTTATTGTCAACTTCGTTTGGTGCAGGTTGTCGCGGCATCTCATTCACTAAATGCGTCACCAACTGATGACCGTAGAAATTCCAATCGATCCAATGACTACTCTGTCGCCCCTTTTCACAGCCCATTAACTCGCCATAGAACCTATCAGCCTCTTTGAGATTAATAACCGGAACTGCAAGATGAAATGGTGTCAGTTGATTAGTCATCGTATGAACTTACTCATCAACCAGGTTTTAAAGCTGGTGTAAGGCGCATAGCGCAAATTGTTTTCCAATCTAAAGCTTCGTTTCATGACAGATTTTTCATAACAAAAAGAGGTAAAGCTATATTTGCCATTATAGCCACCCATACCACTTGTCCCAACGCCACCAAATGGCAATTGATGGTTCACCATGAACATACTAATGTCGTTAACACATATGTTACCTGCGGTGACTTGATTTTCGAAATTGCTTTGAAAGGCGGTGTCTTTGGTGAAAACATAGGCTGCGAGCGGATGCGGTCTTGCTTCAACAAAATCAATCATTTCTTGCGTTGAAGACATAGTTTTAATGGGTAAAATTGGACCGAATATTTCTTCACTCATTATTTGCGACTGTGAAGACGGCTCCATTACCAACGTGGGCGAAATATATTTGGCTTGAATATCGATATCGCCACCATAAATGACGTCTTGTTCAACCAGATATCCAGCCAATCTTTGACAATGCCGCGAATTAATAATGCGCCCATAATCGCTATTTGTTTTGGGCTGTTTTCCGTACTGCACTTCAATCTGTTTTATTAATTCTTCAACGAATGCGTCTTTCACTGACGCTTCAACAAGCACATAGTCAGGCGCGATGCATGTCTGACCGAGATTGATAAATTTCCCCCATGCAATCCGTTTCGCCGAAGTTTTAATATCAGCAGAACTATCTACCAGACACGGACTTTTACCCCCTAGTTCAAGGGTGACGGGTGTGAGATGACGAGAGGCGGCAGACATCACTATCTTTCCAACTTGCTCCCCGCCCGTATAAAAAATCTTATCAAATTTGAGTGTCAATAACTGACTCGTTTCTTCTTTACCTCCCTCAATCACGATAAATGCATCTGTGTCAATGTACTCTGGTAGAAGTTTGGCAATCAACTGGCTAGTATTCGTCGCAAGTTCACTCGGTTTAATGACTGCGCAACATCCTGCGGCGATAGCACCTAATAACGGCGCGATAGTGAGATGAAAAGGATAATTCCAGGCGCCTATGATAAGTGCAACGCCCAGAGGCTCATATTTTATATAGCTACTAGAAGGAAAAGCAGCTAGCGGTGATGATACTTTTTGTGGTTTCATCAATCGCTTTAGATTTTTGCGTAAATACGCAATTTCGGATAAGCCGAGTGCAATTTCTGCAAATTTAGCTTCTGTTTTACTTTTTCCTAAATCAAGATTAACTGCTGCTTGGATATCAGCAGCATGTTTTTGCATGAGCTTCTTCATTGCGTCGAGCTGGGCAATTCTCCACGCATAACTTTTTGTTTTGCCGCTTTGAAAAACGGTACGAAGCTCATCTACTTGAGAAGCGTATTGTTCACCAAATTGATGGCCATTAGCTGAACTAAATTCAACAACCGTTGTGTCGCAAGACGTATCCTGAACTGCTTTGTCACTCATGAAGCACCCCTCAGTGTTGTTTCGTTTTCACTATGGAAGTTAGCGCCGGATTTCATATAAGTAAAAGACGACGACGCTTTCTATTACACTTGATACGGGTGACGTAATACCATGGTTTGATTTCTATCAGGTCCTGTAGAGATTATATCTACTGGTACGCCAGTAAGTTCTTCAAGTCGCTTAATGTAGGCAATAGCATTGGATGGAAGTTCATTATAGGACTGTACGCCATAGGTTATTTCTTGCCAACCCGGCATCTCTTCGTATACAGGTTCAATTACCTCGTATCCTTCAGCCGCAAGTGGGGGGATGTCCGAAATATTTCCAGATTTATCCTTATACCCGATACAAATTTTTAATACATCAAGACCATCAAGCACATCTAGTTTTGTCAGACAAAACCCGGTAATCGAGTTAAGCTCGACTGCACGCTTAATAGCAACACAATCAAACCAACCTGTGCGTCTTTTCCGTCCAGTAGTAGCACCAAATTCATGGCCTTTTTCACCCAAATGCTGGCCAACTTCACATTCCAATTCGGTTGGAAATGGTCCTGAACCCACTCTGGTGGTATAGGCTTTTACTATACCAAGCACATAATCAATACCCAACGGCCCAAACCCTGCTCCAGTCGCTACACCGCCGACTGTTGTATTTGAAGATGTTACGTACGGATATGTGCCATGATCGATATCAAGCAGTGTTCCTTGTGCGCCTTCAAACATAATAGGCTCGCTGTTTGCCTTAGCCTTTTCCAATAAGTGGGTCACATCAGTTACCATGGACCGAAACAAATCCGCGACAGAGAGTGCTTTTTGCAAGACGGAATCATAGTCTACAGGGGATTCTTTATAATATTCCGTCAACATGAAATTATGATATTCCATAATTTCTTTGAGTTTGGCTGCAAAGTCGTCTTTATTAAAAAGGTCGCCTACGCGCAGCCCTCTTCGAGACACCTTATCTTCGTATGCGGGACCAATGCCGCGCCCCGTTGTACCGATCGCTTTGTTGCCACGCGCTTTTTCTCGTGCCTGATCTAAGGCGACGTGATAGGGCAAAATTAACGGGCATGCTTCACTTATCCGCAATCGCTCTTTAACCGGTATGCCTCTTTCTTCGAGCATCTTCATTTCTGTCAGAAGCGCATCCGGGCTTAACACAACGCCATTGCCAATAACGCACATGACATTGTCGCGTAATACACCAGAAGGAATTAAATGGAGAACGGTTTTCTCACCGTCAATGACAAGGGTATGTCCTGCGTTATGTCCGCCTTGATAGCGAACCACATAACGCGCTTGGTCCGTCAAGAGATCTACTACTTTTCCTTTGCCCTCGTCACCCCACTGTGTGCCGAGGACTACAACATTCTTCGCCATGATATTTACTGTGAATAAATTAGGACGCGAGTTTATCAAATCATATAGAAAGAGTCATTTGAAACTTCATTGCTCGCTTACTAATACAACAGACTGTAAATCTTCCGACGATATTGCGATTTTAAGGGGTCTCCGTCTGGTAACGCATTGACCATCTCGAGCATGGTCTTCTTGGCATCTGCATAATTTAGATCTTTTTGCACAACCTGATACAACAGCTCGAGCGCTTGTTCTGTCTTGTGCGCTTGTTGTAATTGAATGGCCAGGTTAATTTTGAGGTCTAGATTACTTGGATCAGCATCTAGTTTCTGTTGTAGCTCAATAATTTCGGGGGATTCGGCTGCTTTTTCGGCCAGGTCAATTTTACCCAACAATGTTTGATATTGCGCATCTTGGTCGGCTAGTTTCACATCGGCAAGTAAAGTTTTAGCGGCTTCGATCTGTCCCGACTCAACGCTGCAGTCAGCCAATAAAAATCGCGCGTCTATGCGCTCTGGTGCCAAGTCAAACGCCTGTTTTGCAGGCGTATAAGCTTGCTGATAATCACCTTCAGAAACCAATTCAGCAGCGCGAACGATCAATTCATCTTCTGGCTTGGGAAGATGTTTTTGCAATAACTCAGTAACTTGCGCATTTTCCATCGGCCCAGCTGCACCATCAACTGGCTGCCCTTCTTTCACCAGTATGATCGTTGGCAGGCCTCTTACGCCAAACTGAGCGGTTATCTGAGGCTGTTCTTCAACATTTACCATTGCCGCTATAAGATGATTTTCGTAACTAACGGCGAGACTTTCTACTGCGTTTTTCAACTCGACTGAACTGGGTTCCTGCGATGCCCAAAATACTACGGCTATCAATTTTTGTTGGCTTTGATCACCAATGATTTCTGAAAAATTTTCGACGGTTAATGGGATGATATTATTTGACATGAATGCGCTAAACTAATTAATGTATTGAAGAGTAAATAAGGCCTAAACCGAGATTTGCAATAGACCGATTTACGCCATTCCAAGAGGTGTTAGTAACAATGGAACATAAATACACAAGTTTCAAAGAATTTTATCCTTATTATTTACAAGAGCATTCAAACCCTACCTGCAGATTACTGCATTTCATCGGTTCGATACTAGTATTGCTCGTTGTATTTTATGCCGTTTGGACAAGTCAATTTGTGTTTTTATGGCTGATTCCGGTGATAGGCTATGGCTTTGCTTGGGTTGGACATTTCTTCTTCGAGAAAAATAGACCAGCGACCTTTACCTATCCTGTTTATAGCTTAGCTGGCGACTGGGTCATGTTTAAAGACATTTTAGTAGGGAAAATTAGCATACTTAAATAGCGCAAACTTGAGTTAAATAGGCCTCATTCGGGCATTTTTGCCTTGCAAAATTGGTTGATAAAATCTGTATGCATTGGCATGTGTTTAACCGAATTGGCGATTACCTGCTGGATGTGACTGACTCTACTCTGTAACTCATTATCAGGCAACGCATTTATCAGCGGATGATACCCCTCAGGTTCGAGACCCTGCCCATGCATGACAGAAAGCCATGACGTTTCGTCAAATAATTCTTCATCTTGCCGGAAAATGCGCCCATTAGCCTTATACAATGCCATTTTATCGCGAAGATAATCGGGAATTGGCATATTCTTACAAAACTCCCAAAACGGTGTGTCATCTCTTTCCGTCAACTTGTAGTGTAAAATTATAAAGTCCCTTATGCGTTCCAGCTCCAGATGCATTTGTGAATTATATGCTTCTATATCAGCTTGCCTGAATCCGCGCTCAGGGAATAAACCAAACAGTCTGACAATTGCCGCTTGAATGAGGTGCAGCCCGGTGGATTCCAGTGGCTCAATAAATCCCGCTGATAAACCAACGGCAATGCAGTTTTTTTCCCAAAACTTTTCTCGTACACCCGTTTTCCAGCGCAGTTGATTGGGCGCTCGCAATGGCTCATTTTCCATCGCATTCGTTAGGGTCTCAACGGCTTGATCATCAGAAACAAACTGGCTTGGATACACGTAACCATTGCCAATTCTATGTTGTAATGGGATACGCCATGTCCAGCCTGCATCTTGAGCGGTAGAACGTGTGTAGGGATAAATAGGATCCTTTGCTAAACACGGCATTGCCACTGCGCTGTCACATGGTAGCCATTGACTCCAATCCTTAAACCCAACATTTAGCGCCTTTTCAATCAATAGGCCTCGAAATCCCGTGCAATCTATAAAAAGGTCACCGTCAACTTTACGATTATCCATTAACATTAAATGATCGATGAAACCGGTCTCTTTGTTCAATACAACATCAGCAACCTTCCCCTCAATGCGCGTTACCCCGCGGGATTCGGAAATTCTGCGCAAATATTTTGCATAAAGTGTCGCGTCAAAATGAAAAGCGTATGCAATTTGAGATAAAGGCGAATTGCCCTTGTCTTGAGGCCTACTGAATCTGCCTTGCTTTGCGGCAATATTAGTGAGCGAAAAAGCCTCTAAATCAGGCGCTTTTCCAGCTTGAAAAAGCTTTAACCAGAAATGATGAAAATGTATACCTTCCATATCGGAACCATGACTGCCGAAAGGGTGCATGTACGCATGACCTTTTTTGCGCCAATCTTTAAACTCAATACCCAACTTGAAGGTTGCCTGAGTTTCTCGAATAAACTCGTTTTCATCCAGGCCAACCAGACGGTTAAACAAGAGTATTTGCGGGATAGTAGCCTCGCCAACGGAAACAGTGCCGATTTGCTCTGATTCAATTAGCGTGATGGAGCCAAAGTTGTTTCTTAGCACCGTTGCCAGCGCGGTTGCAGTCATCCAACCTGCACTTCCGCCTCCGACGATCACAATGTTTCGGATACTCTCTACCGACATAAATTCTCCCGATACCTGTTCAAAAAACAGATAAAAACTGCAAAAGGTAATAGCCTATGGTTATTGTATCCAGAATGCTCGTTAACACAAAACTAAAACCTCAATCCGTGTCAGCGAATATGTAAAGCTAACTTAGTACTAGCTAAGTAAAAACTGCTTCACTTCATATGATGTGTGCTCAAAATTCTCTGAGGTGTCAAAGTAGGGTAATTGGTGTTTCTTACATGCACGTTTTATCATCTTGCTGTAACGGATCATGTTTTTTACATGATCCTTAATATATTCATCTGATTCTGATACCAACCAGTCGTCATCATCTTTTGCTGTCGCTTTTATTAATGCGACCTTCTTCTGAATATCGATTTCGGTAAAGCCTATAAATGCTACTTTTATCTGCCCTGGATATTGTGAGATGAGTTCAGCCATCAGTTCGGGTGACATTGCTTCACCTTCGATGACGTAATCTTCGTTATCGAAAATCATGCCATCTATCATACCTTTCAATGAAGGCCAGACTTTTTCAGCGATTTCATTTGGCCAGATATTGTGATGCTTATCATTATTCTCATAAGCGTTACTGTAGTTCATCATCATCCAATCCAAAGAAAGATATGATAATGCCGTTTCTGATAAAATTTCCTTAGCGATTATTGTTTTTCCTGAGCGGGAGGCACCGCTTAGAAAATAAATCATCTTAAGTCCACCTTTTGTATTTCTAAACATGACATAGCTTAGATGAAAACATGTAAATACCAAGTACAATTATGTAAATACAAGGTTAAGATCAATGAATTGCCATTTTTTTACTATAATTAATAGAAATCACGCATCTCAACCTCCTCAACGTGGAAAATCATTATGGACAAGCCTCAGTTTCCCAGCGAAGACGCGCTTCCA
This sequence comes from Glaciecola sp. UBA2563, assembly GCA_002340325.1. Classification (GTDB taxonomy): domain Bacteria; phylum Pseudomonadota; class Gammaproteobacteria; order Enterobacterales; family Alteromonadaceae; genus Glaciecola. The sequence continues at coordinate 9,743 of DDLV01000025.1, forward strand.
GTAAAATTTGATAGTACGTCTAATGGTGAGTTTTCGCCCCCGCAATTATCAAAACGCGAAAACTTCATTAATGAACTTGCCAAAGAAAATATGCAAAAACAAAGCAAACGCCTTGGCATTGATAGACGCAAGTTTTTGTATTCCAGTTGCGCCGTGGCGACGACGTTGCTTGCAGCCAACCAAGTCAATGCACAAAGCAACCTAAAGGGTGGTTTTTTTGATCTTGCTTCGGACACAAAAGACGACGCTGAACTCGCATCGAGCGTGCTTGATGGTGACGAGTTTATTTTTGATATACAAGGGCACTTTGTCGACCCGAATGGTCGTTGGTTAAATGATGTGCCTGACACTGCAATGCCTTTTTCACGTATGCCTGCAGCAAGCTGCTCGCTCGCTGATATGCCAGGAGATCGCGCATATTTAAATTGCCTAGGGCCAGAGCAATTTGTGAAAGACGTGTTTATCGATAGTGATACCGATATGATGGTGCTGTCTTTTGTCCCTTCTAGAAGAGAAGCGGAACCGCTTACTATTGAAGAAGCTGATGCTACTCGACGCATCATAGATAGCATGGAAGGTGATAGCCGATTATTACTTCACGGCCGAGTGAATCCTAATCAAGAAGGCGATCTGGATGGCATGGATGAACTCGCTGAGAAATGGAAAGTCAGTGCATGGAAAACGTATACACAATGGGGGCCTAACGGAGTCGGTTTTTATCTCGATGATGATGTAGGCTTAGCATTTATTGAAAAAGCGCGAGCGCTTGGTGTGCGAAATATCTGCATTCACAAAGGTATTCCGTTTGGTCAACGCTCATACGAACACAGTCTCTGTAACGATATTGGTCGTGTTGCTAAACGATTTCCAGATGTTAACTTCATCATATACCACAGCGGATTTGACCCAGCGGTAGAAGAGCTAGCGTTTGCAAAAGATGCAGGTCGGGCGGGTGTTGATTCATTAGTGCAGTCCATGATTGATAATGATGTCCCGGCCAATAGTAACGTCTATGCGGAACTTGGCTCTACTTGGCGATTTGTGATGCGTCACCCTGAGCAAGCTGCGCACCTTATAGGCAAATTGATAACGTATGTTGGCGATAAAAACGTACTGTGGGGAACTGATAGTATTTGGTATGGCTCGCCGCAAGATCAAATACAAGCATTTCGTGCATTTCAAATAAGCGAAGAATTCCAAGAAAAGTATGGCTACAGCGCATTAACGCCAGAAATTAAACGCGGCATATTTGGCCTTAACGCTACTCTTCCCTATGAAGTTAACGTAGAAGAAGTGAAAAAATTCACCGAGAACGACAAAGTTGCAATAGCAAAAACAGACGAAGAAAACTTTGAGAATGCGCATTTTCGAACATACGGTCCGAAGACTCGGCGGGAGTTCCTGAACTTTAAAAAATGGGAAATGGGCTAGGGGATGGTCTCAGCGGTGGAATGAAGGCGTTCCATTGTTTGAAATGGAGATTTTGAACTGATGATTGTTACCATAGGTCTGGTGTAATATGATTGTGGCCTAAACATTGCTTTGCTGTTTTATTGGTTAAACGTAGCGACTTTTATATGACATGATTAGTAGCTTTAGTTTCAAGAAGCATTTTACGCCTCTTATCAAAAACGCTATACCCAAATCGATCTGTCAGCATAGGTTGAGTAATTCTGACTGTTTACTCTTAACGTTTGACGATGGTCCCCACACCGAGCACACACCAAAAGTGCTCGACCTGTTGGATGAACATTCTGCCAAAGCATTGTTTTTTATTGCGTCCGAACGCATCAAAGATTCCCAAGATTTGTTAAAAGACATTGTTGATAGAGGTCATTCATTACAAAATCACAGCGCTAATCATTTACCATGCTCCGAGTTGAGTTTTGCTCAGATAAAACAAGAAATAAATAATTGTCATCAACGTATTTTTGATTTGACGGGGCAAAAGACAAAGTACTTTCGCCCGCCGTTTGGCATTATCACACCGAAAACTATTATAGCGTCAAAGCGAGCTAACCATGATTTGCTTTGCTGGTCTTTCGATACAGGTGAGTATAATCACTTCAAGGACGCTTCTGCAGATGTGATTGCGTCGAACCTTGTTGAGAAGGTCAAACCTAGCGAAATTGTTTTATCTCATGACGATAGTGCTAAAATGCCAGAAATACTCGCTCATGCATTACCACTTTTAACTGAAAAAAGATTTAATCTTAAAGATGGAATAAATGAGTTCTTATAAAGGCTTTTGGAAAAACAAGCACAGATAAAATTCAATCCATCGCAATAAACGTCCCATTATTTTGGCGTGTCACTTCCCGCATTAATCGAGAGAATTTCTGCATCTCACCTGTAATCTGCAGTCTATTTTGGACAAAACCTATCGCGTGAATTCGAGCGATCTTATCGCCTGTTCGTTGGTCGGTGTTGAGTTTATTAATGGTGGCAAGCGTTTCATCATACGAGCCGCCACTATAATCATCACCAAACACATACAGTGAAAGCGAATCTGTGCGCTTTGCATAAGTTCGCAGCGCCGCCTCTATGCCCTCAACGGGTGAAGAGTTAGATGAGCCCTGCCATGTCCGCATTGCCCTTAATACTGCGCGCCTAACTGTGGGCGTATCATTACGCCAGCGACCAACCGACGTTGATAATAAAAACTCTCCATTGTCTGATAATATCTGAAATCCTTTTACTTGCGGATGGATCTCAAGTACTTCTTCAAGTTTGTTAAGTACCTTTTGCCACATACTCTTCATACTGCCCGAAGTATCAACAATAAAAATAACATAGTCACTATCAACAGGTATGCCACCTACGGCTTCATCTCTTTCGTCGGCATCACCTGTTGTTATCGCTGCTCGCTCTCGCATCGTTCTGACTGTTTCCAATCCACTTGCTTTATCGGTTAATTGTTGCAACTGTGCCTGTGCTCTTGCTATTTCTGCTTCAAGCGCTTGTTCTTGGCTTGCATTGCTTGCAGAACTTGCTTCGGCTTGTCGTTGTTTGTCTTGTTCTTCATCAATAGCAGATTGCAAGCTCGACACGCTGGCTTCGGCTCTTGTTAACGCTTGAAGGACAGATGATATTTGGCGCGTATCACTAAAGTCACCATCTTCTCCGTTATCCGCCAATAAAATAAGCATAACAATGGCCCCAAACGCGCAGGATATGACATCCAAAAAAGAAAGACTAAAAACCTCAACCGGAGCGCGTTGTGATTTCATGGCCAACTTCCCGCAGGTGCTAGAAAAGTGCCTCGAGTCCTATTCGCCCACCCCCAAAACGCGCTTGGTGCTTCTGGATCGCCTTCCAGCGGCAATAAGATAATGTTGCTTTTAACACCGTTTAGCGGGTTTAATCGCATACTATGTGCAAATACACTGACGCGGCATGCACCCGTTATGGTTGCTTGCTGGCCTTCGATGGGATTACATCGTCTTGATGTATTAAAATTGGCGCTTGCCTTTAAAATCGTTGGCAATCCGTCAGTAACGATATAAAGATCAGTCATATTCGGCATTGCTCGATTAATCTCACGCAAACCACTAAGTAAATTAGTCCCATTTGCGGGCACTACGCCTTGCAGCGCTTGTAATGCAGCTTGTAAATCTGACTGAGAAGACGCGCTATTGATTGGGTTATCGCCAAGTACTTGCGCCTGATTGCTAAAACTCACTACGCTAAATTTTGCATCTGCAGGGAGTCTCGCGATTAACCAGTTAGCGATACGTAATGTACGCTGCCACTTCGCACCGGATTGTTTTTCTGCATCTGAGCCTAACTTACGTCGTATAACCGCTATAAGAGCTTCCTCCGTCATTGAAGCGCTACTATCAATTAAAATCCCTATGTGTTTGCCTTCTACCTTTAGTCCAAGCAAATAATTCTCTTCTTGTGTACCGGGTGTTTGAATTGGATCGTTTGCGGTTTGCGGCGCGACTGCTGCAATGGCATTTTCTAAATCAGCAATGACCGCAATTTGGTCTTTCAGTGCACTGGTTGTGCCTTGTTGCTGTATTTTAAGTGCTTCGATTCGCTGTTTAATTTCTTCAAGTGTGGCGGTTTTTGCCGATGTATCTTGCTGCTCGATACTTAAACTTTGTTCTAGTTCGCTTTTTTGGTCTTGAAGCGCCGCGAGTTCTTGTTGGAGGCGTTCCAATTCGTCTACTGGAATATCAGTGTCATCTTGAAACCTTACCAAAATCAGAATCAAAATGACTGCGCCTAGTCCACATGCCATAACATCCAGAAATGAGAGATTAAACCCCTGCTCGCGTCTTTTCGGTAACATGCTGAATCACTGATGCAGACGGGTGAGTAAGTTGGTTTCACAGTTCATGCGCGTAGCGAGTACCATTTGGTCTTGACGATTGTTGAGCACATAAAGCACATACATCAGAATGATCGAAATGATAAGCGATACCAAAGTTGAGTTAAACGCAACGCCCAGTTTATCCACCATACCACTGATGTCACCCGCAACAGCTTCTTCAGCTTTTGCAAGCGCTGACCCAATTCCCCGCACCGTGCCAATAAAGCCGATGCTTGGGATCGCCCAAATAAAGTACCGAATCATGCCATTGCCTGATTCAAGCTGGGCAGCCAACGCTTCAACACTTTCCGAAATTGCGTCAGCTGCGTGTTGCACATTTCGCGTATTTTTATAGCGTCGCAGACAATTGATCCAGGTTTGCATTGAACTGTTGCTCGAATATGCACTTGCTTCTAATTCAGACAATGATTGTTCAACGTCAAACGCTTCAGTGTCACTATTGGCTAAATAGTCTAACGCAAACAATGGTTCTTCTTTGAAGACTATCCGCTGATATTTGTAGCCGATTAAAAACATACAAAACAGCCCAATTGTGACGCAAGCTTGTTGTTCAAAATCCTTAAAAATCACCCATAAATTTGTTGTTGCACCGCTGCCTTGTGCGAGAATAACTGATTCTGCCGATGGCCTTAAAACACCTTGATAAAAGACATGTACGATGGCGACAAGCGCGATGAATACACCCAGCGACAACATCGCTGGCGGATTCATGTTTGCATTTTTTATTGACTCTTTCATTTGCTTTTTCTTATATTCGTTCTTTTATCAAAAATGGCTATAAGCTATATGACTAGATACGATCAAATATCACTTGGAAGCGTAGCCGGTGAATCTAAACTAATTTGCGTTGTTGCAGTCACTGCGCCGGCCAGCGCAAGAAGCACCAGCGTAATTAACCACCATCTTTTATTGTGTCTAAACATTTTTCCTCCAGCGCTTATTCTAGATATCGCGCAATCCTAAAACCAATGTGGTCCATTGGTTCTCCAGCTGGTTCTCGATATGCTGTTCTTAAATCTCGCATTCTTCCCACTTTAAAATTGCCGCCCTTGGTCACATTTAATTGACCCGAATTTGGTCCGGTGTAGTCGACGTGTTCAACTGTCAAATCAGGAATGTTGTTCGTATAACGATCATGCACCCACTCACTTACATTCCCGGCCAAATCGTGTAGCCCCAATCTATCAGCGCGATAATTACCGACAGGCGCCGCGCCTGCTTGTCCGTCATCATAGTCAGTGAGGACAATGGGTTGCTGGCCTTTTCTGGTTTTGTCTGCGAAGTTACCGCTATCTTTTGGTAGTCTATCGCCATTGCCCCAAACGAAAGTGGTCCCTACTTGTCTGTTGGCTTTTTTAGCAAGCCACTCCCATTCAGCTTCCATCAACAGCCGATAACCCGTTGATTGCTTGTCAAAACCAACTACCTGATTGCCGCGCAATGTATAGAACGGTGGTAACCCATCTTGCTGACTAAGCCAGTTGCAATATCGTGCAGCGTCAGTCCAGCTGATATTTGTTTGAGGAAGGTTGCTGCTGTTCGATTTTCCGGTCGCAGCACTAAATTGTGCAATGGTTACTTCATGCACTGACACCGCAAATGGTCTGGAAAAGTCCACCTTAACGGCATGCTCATTTCGTCGTCGTCCAGGCTGATTGACGGGGGAGCCCATGGTGTAAGCATCTGCCGTAAATGGGCGCATTTGTATGCCTAATTGTTGCGCTACTGACGGACGTCCTTCAGCGCGACGAGCTTCATATTCGGTAATGAGGTTTACATCCACTTTCTGCTCTTGCTCGGCGACAATGACAACCCGTTGATTAATCGTTCTAAAACCCTGCCTTCTTAACTCAACAGAGTGCGAAATAGCTGGAAGACTAATCGATAGTGGAGTTGTCCCGGCAGATTTCCCGTCAATAAATACCTGAGCCGGCAGATTACTTAAGACGTTTAGTTTTCCTTGTGCAGGCTTCAGGGAAATGTCGATTTCTCGCTGTTCATTTGGCGCAAGCGTAAATACACGTTGGAATGAGTAGAAACCTGGCAGACTGTAGCGGACATCAATATTTCGGTTACTATCTACCAATATAAGTCCTTGAGATTGATTTTTGCCGTCAACTATTAAAGTCCCACCTTGAGGCGCAAGTCTAATGTCCAAACCGGCCTGTTGCGGGATCAAATTGTAGTTTCTTACTTGCTGGGGTTGTTGCCATGTAATTTCGATATTATCTTCAACTGCCTGATAACCTGGCGCGGTAATGGTAACTGGATATTTGCCCCCTTGTATCGTTCGTTCGATGGGTAAAGTGACCACTTCACCCTGAAGAAGGATTGTTGCATTACTGACATTGGCCGCAAGCGATACATTGCCAGAAAATGGTTCAAGGGTTAAATCTAGTGTTCGTTGTTCCCCTCTCGAGAGCGTGATCGACGTTTCTAGCGTCTTAAAATACGGGTTTTCAATCCGCAAATTATAGGTTCCATGAGCAATTTCATGTTCAAGCTGACTACCTACAGAGACTAAATTATTATCAATGAACCAGCTTGTTTCATCGTCGGTTTCTACATTTGATAAGATAACAGCTGGTTTGGGCGGCAACACGACCTCTATGTTTTGAGGCGAATTTTGATCGATTGATACGGTGACAGATTCAAATGTGGGTGAAGCCACACGAATTTGCGCGGTGTTTCCAAGCAAATAGAGTCTGCCGTCTGTCTCCCATAAATAACCGTCAATCGTTTCGACAGCGAACTGTTGTCTTGCTTCATCTGGCGCAACGATAAGTGCATAACCCTTTACAAAAAATATCCAAACCAAGGACAGCAAAATAACAAAAAAGGATCCTACACCCAGCACAAAGAACATAAGTGCATTGCGTTTTTTTGCCTGTTGAATCCGAGTATCTAATTCCACTCGCGCATTTCCCTAAATTTTTTCATTGTTAGCAAGATAGAAAGTATTTTCACTGGTAGCAGAAACATTTATCTGTAAACGCGTTGTTTTGTACCCATCGCGCCTAGCTTCGAGGGTATACTGCCCCGGTTTTAGCTCAATCTGCTTCTGTTTAATCTCGCCGACATGGCCAACGCCCAGCACCAAAATATAACTTTTTTCGTCAGAATTAATCGTGACCGTCAAAGCAGTAGAATACTCATCAATTATTGCAGCAAGTTGTCTCAATTGACTCGATAGTTCATTCGAATCCGCCGCCAATGGCAACGCCTGTTGAAGCGTATCAACGGCCGCATCACGGATGCCTTGATCTGATACGCGCTCTGGTCTGGCCAAAAATTGCAGCACTCGCCGCTGTGCTTTTACTATGCCGTCGGCTTGTGTTTGTAATGTTACAAATCTTTCTTGCCCAGGATGCATCGCAGAATATGAAGTAGATTTTTGTAACACTTGTTGCCATCTTTGTTGTCTCGCAAGCCCTTCCACTTCTATAAGGCGTCTTTGCAACACTGATTGCTGGGATTGATTATTTATTCTTTGGCTGAGTGATTTTGTAGCGGCATCATTGGGTTTAAGTGTTTTTGCCTGCGCTAACAATTCTCGCGCATTCGCAGTATTACCGTTATCTAGCGCTTTGTTAGCTTGTAAGATAATGTTGGCGTGCGAAGAAGACGTGCGTTCTCGCTTTAACTCGTTCAGTCGGTTACGTTCGTCTGTCAACGTTGGGTCGAGATTGACTAACGTGTCCAACAGTTCGATTTGTTTAGCGACATTATTTTCTACTTGCGCAACTCGTAATGCTCGCCGAACATTAATGATCTCCTCATAACCATCGAGTTTTATTTTCAATTCACGCCCTTGAGGATTAGCCGGCATGATTTCAATGGCTTGCGAAAATGCGAACCTTGCTTGATTTATCTTTTCGTCTGCTAAAAACGCTGCTGACTCTTCTAGCTTGCTTAGATACGCAGTCTTCCAGTCTTGTTCAAGTTGTTCTACTTCTGGGACAAGCGATGAAAGCGTATTTGCTGCAGTTTGAAAACTGGAACGAGCAAATTCATTAAGGGCTTTATCTTTTTTTGCAATAAGAGACGCTACCCTTTTTGGCTTCCAGTTTGCGATATCTTGATTATCCAATATTGGCTGTGTCGATACTTCAAAATCAGCCAAGTCTTCTCTAAACGTATCGCGGTATTGCTCCAATTCTGCATTGGTTAGCGTAACTTGGTCTGGCGAAGTTTCCTGTTGCGTGGTTTCATAAGAGGATTCGGAGGAGCTCTCCCCTGCTTTAGAATCAGCGTCCCCTCTGTTCTGTATTATCTGGTTGGCAATATACAGCACCAAAAAAAGCGCAACGACAGCGGCGCCAAGCCAAACTGATTTTTTGACTTTTGCCTGCAACGCTTGCTGCTGCGCAAGTATTTGTTGATCTGCTGATGTTCCCTTTTCTGTCATGAACTACTTTGGGCTATAGCTGGACATCTGGTGTCTGTTCAAGCTCGTACATTTCTCTTAAATGTTGCTTCCATTGCAAATATTGTTCGCTTGCCGAACCGTTCAATTCAACAATCTGATCTTCAAACTTCATTTCAGTTGGACTAACAGTTAAATCAACGGCTTGACCTTTTTCTTCAATAATCGCCGACTGCACCTTCAGCTCAGAATTACTTCTGAATGCATCATTGATAGCAACAGCAGCGCCAACACCCGCTAAGATCGATCCCGCCGTTGTAGCGCCACGGCCCAAGCTAGAACCACTATTCCTCTCGTTTGACGCCAATATACCTGCCAAAACAGCCAAACCAATACCAAGACCGGCTTTCACGTTTCTATCGAATTTAGCTTCTCGGTAGGCAATAATCTCCGGCAGTGTTTCCTCTTGCCAGGTGCGATAAGCGTCGTTTGTTTCTGCATAGAACGTGTCATAATTGTCTTGCAGACGATCAACGAAGAGCATCTCCTGAGCTTGGAGATCTTTGATTCGCTTTAAGTTGAGGTCGTCATCCGGTGGTAGACCATTAAGTGAGAATTCGTAATAGGACTGCCCGGATTTGCGTTTAACGTCTGTGGAAATATATTGCGAATAAGCTTCTGGACTGTAATATCGCGCATAGCGCATGAGAGCAATGTCTTTGATTTCCTTCTTTTTCGTCTCCGCAAGCTGGCTTAGCAGCCTCAGCACATAGTCTCTACCACTATCATACAAAGGCTGATATGGATTTTTTCCTGCATTTCGTTGGTCTTTGAAAAAGTTCTCATCAACTGTATGTTCAAAACGCTTTGTTCCAAGTACCTCGCCTGCGGCAGAAACGACTGTCAGTTCCATTCCTGCTTCTTCGCTTGTCGAGTTTAAAATTCGACCCAAAACAAAAATATCAGCACTCGTATTGGCATTTGGTACAACACGAACGGAAGAAAACGCAGCGGTCTTTTCCAATGCGTTTTTCGTTTCTACAGCAAATAACTTGGCTTCAGTACGACGCAATTGGGGCCAGATTCCCTCCTCATCTAATTTTCCGTAATCGATGTCTTTACCATCATTGGTCATTGGGAATCCGGGTTCAAATGTAGGTACAGCGACATCCAGAAAATACGAGGACTGTTGAAGCTGTGCAACATATTTATCTCTTACTTCCGCTTTGACTTCAGGCTCCGTTGGCCCAACTAAAATCGGCTGATTTACCGAGCGAGACGTTGTATTGCAACCTGTTAACAAAACGAGAAGCAAAACGATGTACAACGGAAATGTGTTTAATTTGAATTGGTTAATCATCATCAGCGTACCTTTCTAACCGCACTTATAATCCCTATATTGTTTTTTAAACCCGTCAACTTTGTCTGCTGGCGCATTTTGTATCTCCTCCCACAGCAACTGGCAAATGATTGAGTCATTGTCCTTAGGCTTTACTAAACCGCGTGGGCGATTTGTTGAACTGTTACTTTGTGACGCTTGCTGCGACGTTGAAGTTTGTCGGCTTTGTGATGAGGCTTGTTCATTACTATTTTCCTGCTCGTCACCAGCTTTATTGCTTGTATTCTCAGATGAGCCGTCACCAGAACCATCACCGCCAGAGCTTTCCCCACCGCCTTGGCCTGAACCTTGACCACCGCCTCCATTTGCGCCCGCCATTTGCTGCTGCACATTTGACACGCATTGCTCATACTGGTCCATAGACGTTTTGAGGTTTTTATCCATCAACGCCAATCTCTCGGCCTTCGTAAGTAGCGCTTCATCAACTTTATCAATGCTCAGTTGCGTACATTCGAATGCGTCCTGTTCAGACACTATCTGGGCTTGAGCTTGTACATGCTGCGCAAACAAGCCTATAAGCACAAATATGGCTATGCTGACACCAATAATTTCGATTAATCGCTTCATCATTCTCCTACTATATACGCATATTTGAACAATCTATAGCGCAAAGGTTCAGAACTTCCCTTTTTTCAATAGTATGACTTATTCATGCGGTTTAGCGTATATGCATTATACTTGTAAAAAACATCACCAGAAAATCCAAATGTGTAACAGATCTTTACTCGTTATTTTTCTTGTTTTTCTTATGTCAGGTTGCCTCAATTCAGATTACGCTCACAGTGAGTCTCAGCTTCGAATGCAGCGATGTGAGCAATATGTTGGAATGAACAAAAATCGGTGCCTCAATGGTGAATTGGTCACAATAGAAGAGTACAAAGAGGATTTGGAAGAGTATCAACAAAAGACCAGCGATAGCGAAAACTAGCGCGTGTTGAGTCACATTTTGTTGACACTGTCGATTGAGACGAATAAGTAACAATTCCGTAACGTGCAGAGTTTATGATAATCTCAATGGCGTAAACATATATCGAGTGGTTAATGCTAATTTTAAAACTCAATAAGTCTGGGATGCCCGAGGCTTGGATCAGTGCAGAAGAAGCAGCTAAAAACTACTGCCAAGGAAAAGTGCTGTTTGAACTCGGTGAAAATCAACATGTATTGCACGGAGGATGGAACAGCGAGGGTATTCAAAGCACGTTGACACTTTCATCGATCATTGCTTGCGATGGAAAAATAAACCAAGACAACGGCGGTATTTCACTGACCAATCGCTTTTTGTTCAGGCGTGACCAACAGATGTGTCTATACTGCGGCGAAACATTCCAGGTGCATCAACTCACCAGAGACCACATAATCCCCAAATCGAAAGGCGGAAAAGACACATGGACAAATTCCGCAACTGCATGCAAACGATGCAATCACGCCAAAGGCGCCCGCACGCCTGAAGAAGCAAACATGCCATTGTTAGCAGTTCCGTTTAAACCAAACATGTACGAGCGTTTCTTTTTGATGAACCGCAAGATACTCGCCGATCAAATGGCCTTTCTTAGCGCGCATTTCTCCAGTAAACGAGACTGGCAAAAAGGATTGAATTAGTCTTAATTACTAAAGGCTATGTTCCCGTTAATTGTTGTTTCTCAGATAAATGTCTGAAAATCAGTTAATTACAAAAGCTAGGGATTTGAAAGCCTAAAAATCA
>DDLV01000164.1 GCA_002340325.1 Glaciecola sp. UBA2563
CCTGGCTCAGCTTTTTCTTGGTTACCCATACATAAGTTACATCCCGGACGCTCTAAATAAAGAATGTTGTCATACTTGGTACGCGCTTCTTCTTTTGGATTGTCATCATCGAATGTGAAGCCTGCGTATTTAGTTAGAATTTCCCAATCGCCTTCTGCTTTTAGCTCGTCAACAATGTTGTAGGTTGGTGGCGCAACAACGAGCGGTGCTTTGAACGTAATAGGACCTTTTTGCTCAAGGTTACGAAGCATGCCTGCAATGATTTGCATATCGCCTTTGTGAACCATACAAGACCCGACAAAGCCCAAATCAACTTGACGTCCATCGTAGTAAGAAGTAGGACGGATAACGTCATGCGTATAGCGCTTAGAAACATCTTCGTTGTTTACATCAGGGTCGGCAATCATTGGCTCAACAATAGTGTCGAGGTCAACGACCAGTTCGGCGTAGTATTTTGCATTGTCATCTGGTGCTAATGCTGGTGCTTCACCAGATTTAATTTCAGCAATGCGCTTGTCTGCCAAGTCAATCAAGCCTTGAAGCATTTGCACTTCATTATCCATGCCTTTGTTAATCATGATTTGAATGCGTGATTTGGCAAGCTCTAGTGAACCAATGAGCGTCTCGTCTGTGGAAATACAGATAGACGCTTTTGCTTTCATTTCTGCAGTCCAGTCAGTGAATGTGAAAGCTTGGTCTGCTAATAACGTTCCAATTTGAACTTCAATGACACGTCCTTGGAATACGTTTTCACCTGCGAACTTTTTCAGCATTTGTTGCTGCGTCGCGTGCACGATGTCGCGGAAATCCATGTGCGGCTGCATGTTACCTTTAAAGGTGACTTTCACTGATTCTGGGATCGGCATCGCTGCTTCACCGGTTGCCAGAGCTAACGCAACAGTACCTGAGTCTGCACCAAACGCCACACCTTTTGACATCCGTGTATGTGAATCACCGCCAATGATAATTGCTCGGTCATCGATGGTTATATCATTCAGTACCTTGTGAATAACGTCGGTCATAGAATGGTAAACGTGTTTAGGATCACGCGCCGTGATAACTCCAAATGCGTTCATGAAGGCCATTAACTTCGGCGTGTTAGCTTTTGCTTTGTTATCCCATACAGACGCTGTGTGACAGCCTGATTGGAATGCACCATCAACACTTGGTGCAATAGTAGACGCTGCCATCGCTTCGAGTTCTTGACAGGTCATTGGACCGGTCGTGTCTTGAGACCCGACAATATTCACTTTTACGCGAACGTCTGAACCCGTATGCAATGGTGTTTTTGAGGTTACACCCACTGCATTGCGGTTGAAGATTTTTTCAACGGCAGTTAGGCCTTGTCCTTCAACAGAAATTTCTTTAGACGGCGCATAAACCACTGGCGCTTCAACGCCAAGCGTTTCCGCTGCAAATGTTTGTAGTTTCTTACCGAATACTACTGCATAAGAACCACCCGCCTTCATAAATTCGACTTTTTGCGGGGTGAAAGCAGCTGCCACATCAACAAGCTCTGTATCGCCGTTGTATAGCTTTTTCGCTTTAGTATCGATGGTCAAAACGGTACCGGTTGCAACTGAAAATGCTTCCTCTAGTACAGGATCGCCATTTGCATCGCGCACCACTTCACCATTTTCGTCAGTCTTCTTTACCCAGTTTTTAAGGTCAAGACCAATACCGCCTGTCACACCAACAGTAGTAAGGAAAATCGGCGCAATACCGTTTGTACCTGCAACAACAGGCTTGTTATTAACAAACGGGATGTATGGAGATGTTCTTTCGCCCGCCCATAGTGCAACGTTATTTACACCTGACATACGTGAGGAGCCTACACCCATTGTGCCTTTTTCTGCGATTAGCATAACTTTCGAGTTAGGGTGTTTTTTACCAAGCTCTACGATCTCTTGTTGTGCTTCAGGGCTAATCATACATTGACCATGGAGCTCTCGGTCAGCTCTAGAGTGAGATTGGTTACCAGGTGACAGTAAGTCCGTGGATATATCTCCTTCGGCGGCAATGTATGTGACAACGTCAATTTTTTCTGGAATATCATCTAGCTTCGTAAAGAATTCTGCATTGGCGTAGCTTTCTAAAATGTCTTTAGCGATAGCGTTTCCAGCTTTATATGCATCTTCTAAGCGAGAAGTATCCGCTTCGTAAAGGAAAACTTGTGATTTAAGCACTTCGCCTGCGGCGGCAGCTTGTGCATGGTCGGATAGCGCAACATCAAGAAGCACTTCAACAGAAGGGCCGCCTTTCATGTGTGAGAGTTGCTCCAGTGCGAACTCAGGAGAAATTTCCGCAACCGTTTCCTCGCCCAATACAATGTCTTTCAAGAACGCTGCTTTAACGCCAGCCGCTGGTGTTGTTCCGGGTAGAGTGTTGTAGATAAAGAAGTCTAGAGATGCTTCGCGATGCTCATTACCAACTTCTTTAATCTGTGCAATGATTTCAGAAAGTAGGTCAGCGCTATCAATTGGTTTTGGGTTCAGGCCAAGGTCTTTTTTACGTACCTCTATTTCTTTAAGGTAATCAGAATAATAACTCATAGCGGTTAACGCCTCATATAAAACTATTGTTGATTGGGTAATGGATTTTAAAAAAAACTTGCAGGCAGCTCAATGAAAACAATGCATATGTTGCTGATAGTCGTTATTTTCCTAAAAAATGATAATAAAATCAGCTTTTTATAGATAGTATACATTAGTTGTAATGCCGAAATTGAACAAAGCATTTTTTGATGTCTTAATGTGCTATTGAATGATAATCATTTACTTTTTGTGCTTTGGAATTTAGTACTTTACAGTCTTGTGCAGACAGCAAAATTTGATTGCAGGCATGATAGTTTGTCGATATTCTTTCGCTCCTTTTTCTTTCGTTCCATTGTTCTCATTTTTTTTAGAAGGAAAACTCATGTCTACGGTATTAATCATTGGTGCGGGCGGCGTTGGCCAAGTCGTTACAAGAAAGTGCGCGTCACTACCAGATGTTTTTAGCAAAATTGTGCTGGCCAGTCGAACGGAAGAAAAATGTAAGGCGATTGCAAGTCAGATAGACAGGACAATCGAGACTGCACAAGTCGATGCCGATAATGTGAGTGAGCTTGTTGCGCTGTTTGAAAAAGTGAAACCGTTTTTGGTCATTAACGTGGCACTGCCTTATCAGGATTTAACCATCATGGATGCTTGCCTTAAAGTCGGTGTGCATTATCTCGATACAGCAAATTATGAACCTATTGATACTGCAAAGTTTGAATATCACTGGCAGTGGGCTTATCAGGAAAAGTTTGAAAAAGCAGGGCTAATGGCGCTGCTGGGCTCCGGTTTTGATCCGGGCGCTACCAATGTATTTACAGCTTATGTTGCCAAACACTATTTTGACCATATACATACCTTGGACATTATCGATGTCAATGGCGGCGATCATGGCTATCCTTTCGCAACGAATTTCAATCCTGAAATTAACATAAGAGAAGTAACCGCAGAGTGTCGTCATTGGCAAGATGGACGATTTGTTACGACCCCGCCGATGTCACTTTCGCAAACGTTCGAATGTCCTGAAGATGTTGGTGTATTTAACATTTATCGCATGTATCACGAAGAGTTGGAATCACTTACAAAGCATTTCCCGACATTGCGCAAAGCACAATTTTGGATGAGCTTCGGCGATAGTTATCTCAAACACTTGGAAGTGCTTGGCAATGTTGGGATGACGGGTATCGAACCTGTTAATTATAACGGGGTTGATATTGTCCCCATTCAATTCTTAAAACACTTATTGCCAGATCCTTCCACATTGGGACCTCGTACGCATGGAAAAACCTGCATAGGCTGTGTTGTTACAGGTATTAAAAATGGAAATGCTCAACGAGTATATATCTATAATATTAAAGACCATCAAGACTGCTACAAAGAAGTGCAATCACAAGCTGTTTCATATACGACAGGTGTGCCTGCAATGGTCGGTGCCAAAATGATGCTTGAGGGCAAATGGCTAAAACCTGGTGTGTGGAATATGGAGCAACTTGATCCAGATCCATTTATGCATGATCTAAATGTATACGGGTTACCTTGGAAAGTAGTTGAGGACCCGGACGTCAACCTTGTCTAACAATACTTCTTTAGAAAGTGCGGTAAAAAGCAAAAGCTTTTTATCATTTGATCCAAGTAGAGTGCCGTCTCCATGCTTCGTTGTCGATGAAGTTGCGCTAGAGAATAACTTGAAAATTCTCAATCAAATACAGCGAGCGTCGGGTGCAAAAATCCTACTCGCTCTAAAGGCCTTTTCTATGTTTAGCTTGGCGCCACTTATCAATAAATACTTAAGTGGCGTGTGTGCAAGTGGCGTTAATGAGGCTACGTTGGGAAAAGAAGAGTTTTCTGGCGAAGTGCATACATTTTGCGCTGCGTTTTCAAAAACTGACTTTGATGAAGTGCTTGCGCTTTCTGATCATATTGTCTTTAACTCGTTCAGTCAGTGGAACTGCTTCCAAGCTAGCGCCAAGGCATATTTAAAACACAACCCGCATTTATCTTTTGGGCTTCGTATTAATCCTATGCATTCTGAAGGCGCAACACCAATCTATGATCCTTGCGCACCAGGCTCAAGACTGGGTATTCGTGCACAAGAATTTGAGGAGCAATCATTAGAGGGGATATCTGGGCTACATTTTCACACCCTTTGTGGGCAAGGGTTTGAACCGCTATCTCGTACATTAGATAAAATAGAACATGCATTTGGTTCGTATTTGCACAAAATGAAATGGTTGAACTTTGGCGGCGGTCACCATATTACTGATGGGCAATATGATATTGATTCACTTATTAACACCATTATCTATTTCAAAAAAAAGTACGGATTGCAGATCTACCTTGAGCCAGGCGAAGCAATTGCTATTAACACCGGTATTCTCGTATCTGAAGTTCTCGATATAAAACAAAATCATTACGATTTGGCAATCTTAGATACATCGGCCACTTGCCACATGCCAGATACGTTGGAAATGCCCTACAAAGCTAACATCCTCCACGCATCCATAGACAACTCACTACCATACTCTTATAGGTTAGGCGGACAAACGTGTTTAGCAGGAGATGTAATGGGAGACTATTCATTCGAGAAACCGCTGAAGATAGGTACAAGACTAATGTTTGACGATATGAGTCACTATACTATGGTAAAAACCAGTACCTTCAATGGTATACCCTTGCCATCAATTGCAATCTGGAATTCAGAAACGAATGACTTACGACTCGTTAAGCAATTCAGCTATGAAGATTTTAAATCGAGACTTTCATAAACATAACTTGACTCTATTTTGAAGAGAAGTAACCGGGATTACGAGCCACTTAAGTTAAACTATCAAGATGATATGGCAGAAAAATATCGACATGTGTTTCGTCCATCTGCTTTTGCCTGATAAAGGGCTTTATCCGCTTGCTCAATGATAATGTCTTTGCGCCAGTTACTATCGAGTTTGAAGGGGAATGTGGCAACCCCTATGCTAATCGTAATTACCTTTGCAATATCACTTGCATCATGCGGGATTGCCAATGATTCAATTGCTTGACGTAGTTCTTCAGCTTTTGTTTTTGCGCCACTAGTTGACGTGTTTGGTAGAATGCAAACAAATTCTTCTCCTCCGTACCGCGCGCAAAAGTCCGTATTTCTGGAGACAATTTCATTCAATTGATTCGCCACTATTTTGAGACAGGTATCTCCCTCAGAATGGCCGTATAAGTCATTGTAATTTTTGAAAAAGTCCACATCGAGAAGCATAATCGTCATCGGCCACTCGTTTCTTCGTGCAACAGAAATTGCGTCTTGGATATGATTTTCGAATGCGCGTCGATTCGGGATCCCTGTCAATGGATCAGTAAGCGTCATTTCGAGTAACCTTTCTTCTTGTTCTCGTACTTTACCCAAATAAATCGAAAACGCATTGGCCAATGATGCAATCTCATCGTCACCGCTCATGTCGATTTTGGCATCATTATGCAGAGTAGCGGACTCCACTTGACCAGCTAGTCTTATCAAACGTGAGATGACTCGCTTAAATAAGAAGAAAATTATACCGACGCTCAAGATTAAAGCGCAGACGCCAATAATGACCGTCGTTCTTATGTATTGATCGGTTGATGAAGATGATCGTTCTGCAGATTGGATGGTTTTATTCGTCAACAACTGAGTTTGATATTGAAGATACGAAGCAACATCGTTTATCAGATTTGCCACAAAGTTCTGTCGGCCTCTCATTCTACCGAATGCTCGTAAACGCAAGACTTTTTGTTGGATCAGCCCAGTTTCGTTAATCAATTTTGATTTGATATCAGACAGTTGGCGTTGAATAGATGCAAGGTGAGGTGTCGACGATGATTGTGCATTGATTCTTTTGTCTATCGAATCAAACACGTTCATTAATTGTTCTTCAATTCTTCTTAATTCATGAAGTTTGTCCTGATTTTTGATTTTTACTGTCAGCAGCAAGACTTCCATGATATCGTTTGCGTTTAATACACCTTCCTCATTGGGCTTTCTATCCAATGCCAACATTAAATCAGACATGTTTTTATAAATAATACGAAGGTTTTCATTGATGGTTAAACCACTTTGAATTTGAGACGAAACCATGTTGTCTAATTCTTCGATTTCTTTCTTTAGCACATTTAAACGTCGAGCAAAAAATTCGTCTTCTACCATTTGCTGACTGTAATCATTCGTTAATCGCTGTAATGTTTCATCAATATCTAGTTTTGCAAGTGTGCGGGCTGGATTTGACTGCGCTACGGAGAGCATATTGACCCGAATGGCCAGCCGTTGAAACTGATTGTTTCTAGTGAAATCCCGTGAGATCTGGCCCAATTCATTTTCGGCGATGCTTTCAAGTACATCTCTTACTTCATTTAGCCTGAAGGTCGCAAACACGATCACAACAGACAGAAAAATAATAATGCTTAATTGCGCTATTGCAAAAAGTATAAGAGTTTGTTGTTTTGTGCGCTTCACTGTCGACCACCGCTGGCGTGGTCTATCAGTCGACCCTCAACTCTGTTGGTTAGCCTTTTTTGCAACTGAACGTTTCGCAATACAATATCCGATACCAGAATAGTCTCTTCCAACGTTGTTTGGCTAAGACGTTTAGCTTTGGTAAGTGCTTCAAAACCATCGCCGCCACTGGCCAAGTAATCTGTTGTCGCGACGCTGTAGGTATTATTGGGAAGTATAGGGTCACCTTGAATGGTAACCGAAACAACGCGTTTACCAATAGGTCGGCTGCTGTCGAATTCGAGTTCTATGCCGGAAACATGAAGGAATGAGCCTTGAACCTCTTCTAAACCTGAAAGGCCATACTCAAGCGTTTCCAGTAAACCTTTACCTGAAATCTCAATCGCGCGCAACGTCGAACGAAACGGCAGTTCTGTCGCAATTGTTCTTCTGGTTATTACTGAGCCGGCAGTATAAGTGGTATCGCCCCTGATACTACCGCCATTTACAATACTAATTTGTGTACCCGCGAATTGCCGCATAGTGTCAGCAATAAAGTTGGCAAATCCACTTTCTTTTGTACGGACTACTTCTCGCAACGTTGAAGTGTCTGCTCCCCAACTACCAAGTTGTTCGTCAAGAATTCTATCAAGTCTGAACTTGTAGCTATTGATTTCATATTGTAAAGATGGGTCTGGTGCAAGTGTGTTGAGTTGATAAGGGTTATCATTTATCAACGTTAATTGGCCTTCACTCATTTCAAAGTCAGCAACGCGTACCATTCCAGGCACCGACAAATGAAGGATTCTGCTATCTTTATCTATCCTTGCTTTGTCAGAATTAGGTAATCGCGTATGAGAGTTAAACGCCAAATCGATCACACCTTCATCCAACAGTGCTGTGACAAAGTCATAAGCGACAAAATAATGCAAAATTATGATATCAGCGCCTAGTTTTCTGAGTGTTTTGGCCGTCTCATTAATCGCTTCTTTTGGTGGTGTGACATAAATATTTTGCGTTAAATATTCAATGGGCAATCGTTCATCCATGACGGAAATAAAACCGAAAGAAATATCACCTTTAGTGATTAACGCATAATTGGAAACACCATCCAAAAAATTGTGAAGCCTCGAGTCTCTGAGGTTAGAAGATACAAACGGAAAAGCTGCCTCGTACGCTCGAAGTGATAATTCGTCTTCAAAAAAACTAAAGTCCCTTTTCGCTAAACCCATCGCGTCAGGTTCGATGTTATTGAGCAAATCGACAATATGTGAACCTCGGTCTAAATTACTAAATGCACTCGGACCAATTGAACCGCCACCAAAGAAGAAGAATGCCTGAGAGTTTGTCTTCCTAGTTGTCGAAATCAACTTCTGTAATTCCGCGTAGCGCCCCGAAACGGGGTCTGAAATGTCAGGCATGTCTCCCGCAAGGACGACGCTGAATGTGTTTTTGTTGCTATTTTCGTCGGCGTTGGCTGCGCCAACTATTGATAACACGAAATAACAAAAAACACTTGCAAACAACGATAGATTCAGTTGTTGTTTAGCTATTTTTTTTAATAGCCAAACTGCAATTGAGTGCGCGTTTGTTTTTTGATTCTGTGTGTTCAATATTGTTAAATTCATCTCAAATGGATAAAAAAAGTTCCTTTGTTGGGCGATTACTAATTGCCCGTTGTACTATTTGAATCACGTTTCCTATCCGATTCGTTTATCGGCTTCAAGTTGAAACTCTGTACTCGTGTAAAGAAAAATAAACAGGGTATTCTAGATCCCAACAGTTTACGCTAGCGATTTTAACGAATTATCTACTTAAGTAGACCAATAACGAGCAAAGAGTTCTCATTAAACTATAGATTGATATTGAGAACGAGCTTTATCTGTAAACAGAAAGATGCCATATTTGAATAACATGTTTGGAGTTATTGATTTATGTGTACCTGTTTTGAAACTGCGATAAGATCCATTTTCTCCGGTCTACTATTATCCTGTAGCTCGTTTTTTATGGTTGATGCAAATAATACAATAGAAGAACTAATTGTGCTGGCATCGCCGACGTCTGAATATAAGTATTATGCAGAAGTCGAGAGTGATATTTTTGATTTCCATGTAAATTTTGCAAATCAGGTTTCAAAGTACGATCGTGTAATAGTATTAACTGATGAGGACCGCGCTGATGATTACATAGAATCGTTAGGCGAGGAAAGCGTCCTTATTATGCCAATGTTGGATATCTGGATGCGAGATTTCACCCTATCAAATACGCGTTCTCCAATTATGTTTCGCTACACTGCAGCGGCACAGGATAATCAAGCTGTCGCTGATGAAGTTCAAGCACAATTTTACGATTTTGCAATAGCAGCCGGCCTTCGATTTGAAGAAAGTGACTTGTTGAATGACGGCGGAAATATAGTAGACGATTATGCTGGAAATTTGGTTGTCAGCACTAAGTTCCTTGACGATAACAATCTAACTGAGACTGAAGCACGCGAGATACTTACATCATATTCATCCATTAATAATATTGCATTTATAGAAGCAGACGAGCAGGGTGGGCTAGAGCATGCAGATGGCGTTGTCAGTTTTATAGACAGAAATACGCTGGTTATCAATAGCTATCCAGAAGACAAAGGATATGCTGAAAAGTTAAAAGCCGATCTTAAACGCGGGTTACCTGACGTTATTATCCACGAAATTCCCACGCCTTATGACGATAGTCAAATATTCGATAATCGATTTGGCTCAGCCTGTGGTCTGTATACCAATGCATTGGTGACGCCGAATAGAATTTATCTGCCGCAGTTCGGTGTGCCAGAAGATAAAACAGTATTGGAACTTATTAGATCACTGAGTACGAAAGAAGTTATTCCAATTAATTCTGAACGAATCTGCACTATGGGAGGAGGTGTCCGCTGTATGTCTTGGCAGCTTCGTGGCAAAAACGCAGAAACGCTTTTAGAACGTTACTTTTAGGGGCTGTTTTGATGGCTAAGAAAAGCTTAATGCACATAGAAGCATGTCAAACACCAGAGGTTATACGTAGGCAACTTAGCGAAAATCAGCGTCGCTGTGAGGAAATAATTCAGTATTTACGTACCATGCCTATTTCCATGATATTGATGATTGGTCGAGGCACCTCAGACCATGCAGGTGTTTATGCAAAATATCTTTTTGAAGTAGGGCTTGGCATACCTGTTTGTTCTGCTGCGCCTTCTGTTGCGGGTGTATTCAACCGTCGATTATCACTTCGAAACTGCCTCGCAATTGTCGTTTCCCAATCTGGTCAAAGTCCAGACATTATTAAACAAACCCAATACGCCAAAGAAGGCGGTGCAATCACACTTGCAATTGTCAATGATGTGATGTCACCCGTTGCTGAAGCTGCAGATTTTGTATTACCAATGTTGGCAGGAGATGAAAAGGCTGTTGCCGCAACCAAAAGCTATCTGGCAAGTTTGGCTGCACTTTGTTATTTTTATGCCGTTTGGAAAAAAGACAGCGCCTTAATCGATAAACTTACTTTACTTCCAGACATCATGCGACAAGCACAAGATGAAGGTCCTCGAATAAGCCCGAAGGATCTGAGCGGCATCAATAAGTGTGTCGTGCTTGGTAGGGGGTTTGGTTATGCTGTGGCAAGAGAAGTTGCACTGAAGCTGAAAGAAGTGTTGGGTATTCTTGCTGAATCTTACAGTAGTGCAGAATTCCTTCATGGACCTATAACACTTGCATACAATGGGCTGCTTGTTATAGATATCAACATTCAGGATGAAACCTACAACTCACATGTCTCACAATTAGTTGACATCAAGTCGAGAGGGGCAACGGTAATCGATATTTCGGTAGATGCGTGCATTCACCCAAGACTTGATGCACTCGTACTAATGCAAAGGTTCTATCTGGACATTGAAGCGATCGCCGTTGTTTATGGAAATGATCCAGATGCGCCAATTGGTCTGAAAAAAATTACTGAAACACTGTAAGTTTAGCCATGGATTGTAATCTACAATTACCTATTTTTACTTTTGTCGGTTTATGCCTTTGTTGTCAGTCTGTTTTTAGGCGATAAGTCTTAGACATTTCCAACAATAAACATGTGGTTTTCTAGTATTATGTACAGTCGAATTAGTGGAAGGCTCGTTTTAAATTTATCTTTGATTATATGGAGTATAGCTGATGAAGGTATGGCTAGGTGACAAGGAATTTATTTATGACGATGAAAAATCTGTCCTAATTAAGGGCAAAAACGAGATCGCACTAAAACCAAAAGAGAATCAAGTCTTAAAGTTCCTCATTCAGTCTGAAGAGACGCAGCCAAACAACAAAATTTTGCTGGAAGTATGGAAAACAAAGCACAAATCCATTGATGTGGTGAAGGGTGTCGTTAAAGATCTGCGAAAAAAGTTAGAAGATCCTGCACATGGTTCAAAATATATCCGAACGATCAAAGGCGAAGATAGCGGTTACAAATTTATCGCAAACGTTAGCGAAGTTGGTGAGGACAGTAACAACCGTCTCTTCAACAAAAACATGGATTTGATGTACGCATTTGCATCACTCGTGTTAATAGTATGCGCTATATTTATTGGTGACGAACACGCTCCCGGTAGCAGTCGTGACGCCGAAAAAGAAGTTTTTATTGAAGCGATTAATATTCCCTATCGATGGTACTCTGATATCAATCAGTCTAATGATGGCGTTTATTTCGCGTTACTTGGAAACGAAGTGGGGCAGCCTGCTCAGAATCTCTATGTGCATAAAAACGCTGCAAATGCGGCAATGGTCTATTATGCGGACAACGTAGTTTCTTCGGTATTCGACCATGAATCAACAAGTATCTATTATGTTGTGATTGATGACACTGGATGCAGCATTCATCGTCATTTCCTCGCCGAAGTTCGAACAACGCTTATTGCAAAATGCTCTGGCAAAGACAATGATGTAAGCATCGACCTGTCAAATGATGGAATGCATCTTTTTGTTGCTGAAAATGACAGGAGTGAATTACCAAGAAGTTTATATCAATATGACGTTTCAACAGGTATCCGAAAACTAATTATCGATACAGATTCAAGCGGTGCTGGTATATATCGCGTCTTTACGATTCCAGGGCAAAATCAAATCATCACCTTTGAAACCATGAGTTGGATGAATGGGATAATAAGAAAACACGATCTTATTAACCATTCCAGCGAACACATCGCGGCATTTGATCTACTGCTCTTAGATGCCGCAGTCTTCAGCGATCGTATCGTTGTGAAGGGTCAAGGTAATCGGCTAATAAGTTATTTATTTGATACTAAACAAGCTAGCGAGATTTTGGGAATTCAGTCGCAACCCATTTATTCCCCAAGCCGCGGTTTGGACGATTCCATTAACTACATCTCGGGCGAACCCGTTAATATCGAAATAGTTAATGCAATGACTGGCGAAAAACTGACCCGTAACCATGTAGATTACTACCCCGTCATGCTGGATAACACTCTGTATTTTGGAAGTAGACGTGGTGGAACAGACCAAATTTGGAAAATCAGTAACAACATCCTGACATTGACTGTGGCGAATGAGGAAAAATCGCCGATTATGTCGTTTGATGTTGTTCGACACAGAGACAATGAAATCATTGCCACCTCTTATACCAACGGTATTGCTATTTCAGTTAACAGTTCAGTCATTAACACAGAATGCAGTAACCAGTCAGATGGCGTTCATGGTCAGCTTAACGCATCTGGAGAAAAACTGCTTTACGGGATCAAACGCGGAGACATTTACCAAATTTTTGAATGTAACCTAAAAACGGGCGAAACAATTAAGGTTTCTGAACGGGCATCAACACTGGCATTTTACGACACTGGTGACGTTGTCTACTTAGTTGATTATGTGCGATCTGAACTCGTCAAAAAAACGCAAGACGCAGAGACTGTAATTGCTTCTGATATAAAAATTGGGCACCCACACCATGTGCAGATTTTAGATGAAAAGCTCTTTTACTCAAAAGAGCATTCACCTTTTATCTATTCTATTGATTTAATAACATTTGAGAAATTCAAAACGGACACTCAAATCAACCCTTCCTTCACCTTTGACGACCAGAACCATGTAATTACGACTGTCCTCACTAACGTCAATACAATTCCTATGTCGCTGAAAATTAGATAGTTATTTGTTTTTTCACGTGAATTCACGTGCAACCAAGTTCCTCAGTATTTTAATCTGTCTTTCAGTTTCGTATTGTTGTGGCGCATGTTGAAAAACGATAGAGGAACGTTGTGAAGAACATACATAAATTATTGCTACTCATGATTGTTGCGGGAATGATTTCGTTCCCGGTGACACCGACAACTACGCCAACGAATGCAGTAGAAAAAGAAAACGCACTGACTGAGTCGACTCGATTAAACGCAAAAAAAGTGCAAATGTGTCAACCTTTCCCAAGGTGTTTGATCTGGCCACCTTAAAGCGCCAAGGCATCTTCATTGAGTTTTAATAGAAAAGCTCTAAGAAGCGTTGTAAGAGTCCTACCGGCCAAATTTGTTTTGGGTGCGCGTTAACAGTATCAATGGCACACACTCAGCAGACTGGCCGTTTATTTATGCAAGCACGATACGGAATGTTTAGCTTACTACAACAAAAATGGAACAGTCGTTAATGATGGGGTACGGATTGATTTTACCTCTCTTACCCAATCGCAATGTCTATCAGCGTTTATCTATCTCCTTTCTCAAGAGAGTGCAAAAGTGCACGAAACGTTTGTCTAGTTCGACGCTACAACACATCAAGCAACGTTAGATAGGCAGTGAACCTTCGATTTACCAACAGTATCGTCATTTAAGTTTTTGTCCTGCTATGAGTAAATAGAACTAATAATGAACATAATAAAATTGAGTTTACCGGTATTTGTCTCAAGAAAACGAATTTTAATTAACAATAAGGAAAAACTTGGGACTGATCTTGTGTCCGAATCTATGGATCCGGAAATTAAAATTTTTCATTTATACCCAATGTTAGAAGACACACCATCTGAATGGAATCGTTTGTATATCGCTGAATTAAAAGACGGTAGATATCGTGTAATTATTGGCAACCATGAGATTACAACTACCGAAATCAGTGTTGCAGAAAAGCATCTGTACTACCGCCTGTATATCCCTCTCCATGAAGGCTAGTTGTCAAGCTCAATGCGAATGACATTTAAAAAGCAGAAAGACAGGCACTGTCATAACTGACAGTGCCTTTGTCAGTTATGACAGTTTGTTTAGAGATTAATATCCAATAGCTGATAAAAAGACATAAAAAAACAAAGAGATAAAAATTTTAATAAAGTGGCACACTTACTGACATGTGGACTAATAAGAAATTTAGTTGATGCAAGTAATTGTCCTCATTAACCATCAGTATTCCATGGGAACGGCATGAGCATCTGAAGAAGGATGGCACCTTATGTCTGAACATATCTCTATCAAAAACATAACACCGGTTGACGTAACAGAACCAAGCGTACGCATAAAGAAACCGGACCATTCAAAAAGAAGTCGAATCTATGTTCGTTCTGTTAAAGGCCGCTTTGAAAACATACGGCGTAGTCTAGGTATTGTCATGATCGGCATGTTTGCTTTGGCACCGTGGCTCCAATATGACGGCCGACAGGCGTTACTTTTTGATATCGGCGAACAAAGGTTCAACCTATTTGGTTTGACACTATGGCCTCAAGATTTAACGGTTGTTGCTTATTTACTCATTGTTTCGGCTTTTGCCTTATTTTTCGTCACGACGTTTGCGGGAAGAGTGTGGTGTGGGTTTACCTGTCCACAAACCGCGTGGACAAATATTTTTATTTGGTTTGAAGAAAAGTTCGAAGGACCTCGCAATAAACGAATCAAACTCGATCAGCGAAAACTCGATAAAGATAAGTTTTTTAGAAAATCAGCAAAGCACACCGCATGGGTTGCTGTTTCACTGCTCACGGCATTGAGTTTTGTAGGTTATTTCGTGCCTGTTAGAGAACTTTATGTCGATTTCTTTACCCTCGATGCCGGGTTTTGGACGGCATTTTGGGTGTTGTTTTTTACCGCATGCACTTACGGTAATGCCGGTTATATGCGAGAGATTATGTGTACCCATATGTGCCCATATGCGCGTTTTCAATCTGCTATGTTCGATAAGGACACCTTTACAGTCTCTTATGATCTGGCACGGGGAGAAGCGCGTGGTCCAAGGCCAAGGAAGCTAACACTTGAACAGGTGCATGAAAAAGGTTTAGGAGAATGTATCGATTGCAACCTCTGCGTTCAGGTATGCCCAACCGGAATTGATATCAGAAACGGTCTTCAGTACGAATGTATTAACTGCGGTGCATGTATCGATGCCTGTAACGGTATGATGAAGAAGATGGGATACCCTCAAGGATTAATTAGCCTCAAATCCGAACATCAATTAGCAGGTGGTATCACCAAGATATTAAGGCCTAAACTGATTGGCTATGCTGTCGTTCTCACAATTATGAGTGCATTGTTGATGTTTGATATAACATCACGCGTTCCGCTTGAATTAGACATTATTCGCGATCGCAATGCGCTAGATCGCGAGACCAACATGGGCTTAATCGAAAATGTTTACACGTTAAAGGTGTTGAACAAAAGCCAGCAACAAAATACCTACAAGATCGAAGTTATCGGGATAGAAACGGCAGAACTTAAAGGAGAGCAAAACGTCACTGTCGATGCGGGCGGTGTCTATTCATTACCGATAAGTGTCTCGATTGATCCAGCATATTTAGAACAAGGCTCTCAAAAACTTTACTTTAAAGTCTCAACTTTTGTTAACGGTGAATTAATTGAAACAACCGAACCGAGTACATTCATTTTTACCGGTCAATGGAATTGATTACTCACCCTAACAAGTAATGACAAACAACATAAAGGAAAAATAAAATGTTAACTATGATTTTCAGTGATCCCGTCGTGTGGGGCTCTCTTTTGGGCATATTCATTATGCTTGTAATATGCGCTTATTACGCTTATTTGTTTATCCACAAAAGTGCGCCTGAGCAAAACAATTAAAATAGATTCAAAATTTTGCGCGATAAGAGACATTTAGCATTAAACTACAGGAGAAAATCGAACAATGGCACTTTACATCACTGACGAATGCATAAATTGCGACTTATGTGCAGAAGAATGCCCCAATGAAGCGATATCAATGGGAGAGGAAATATACGAGATTGATGGGAATAAGTGTACCGAATGTATCGGGCATTACGATACACCTAGCTGCATTCCTGTCTGTCCAGTGGAATGCATATTGCCTGATCCAAATAGACAAGAATCTATTGATCAACTTGCCGAAAAATTTGCACAATTGCATAGCTGATCTGACGTTTTGGGGCAATGTTCCTGTTAAGTGTTGTTGATTTTGATTTCGTTCATTTAATTATAGGAGTAGGGCATTTTGAAAGTCGCTGTAAAC
>DDLV01000110.1 GCA_002340325.1 Glaciecola sp. UBA2563
TCTTAAATTCCGCCTAATACGCTGTTATGTACCTGCAGAACATGCATAGAATTACTGTTTTTTTAATTGGGTTTGCCCTAGTCGGTTGCGAGGTGAAATCCGACAAAATAGTCGGGTATGGAATGTCGTTGGATGAGCCTTTAAATGCAAAGTGTTTCACTAGCGTTTTCGAAGATATTAAGAAAAAGAGTGATTACGAAATTGATGTTAAGGTATTGGAGTCTGATGGAAAAGTATCCAGTTACGATTTGACTATTGATGGTCAACGACATACCGACGATCATGGAATTTTTACTCGTTCTTCATTTAAGTTAGCAAAAGAATTTTTGACGGTAGTTAAAGAAAAATGCACTTATTAAGTATGGTACATAACAAGCCGATCAAGCCGTTCGCTGTGCTCACTAGGACAACTAGCTCTCCGGTCTTATTGTGTATGGCTTCGCCATTATACACAAACGCCCTACGTGCTAGCCGCCTCTTATCGGAACGTTATAAGCCACAAGGTTAACATGAAGACTGTTTTTAAGTTTGTTGGATTAATTTGGGCTGTTTCTTTTCTTGCTTTTTTTGTTCTTTTCCTCTATGCAGAAACTGGAGGTAAAATACCACCCTTAGCTCAAGAGTATGTAATCAATTTTCAGAAAGTATTGGGATCATTTTTAACTTCATATTGGTTTTTTGTTGTTTTTATAGCTTTTTGGTTAGGGGTTTCTTATACATTAGGAAAAGAAAGTGGTTGGCAAAATTTAGCTAAAAAATACGGGAAAAACAAAAACGAACATCCAGATGAAAATTTCCAAACTGGAAACGGGTACATTGGAAAATCAAGACACAATGGCATTTTAAAGGTTGCGGCAAGTAAAAAAGGACTATATTTGAGTGTACTTTTTCCCTTCAAGTTTGGTCATAAAAACTTATTTATTCCTTGGCAAGAGATATCAACTATTACATCGGAAAGTGGTTTGTTTTCTGAAAAGACCCCTAGTTTTCTTAAGCGTATGGGTAGATTAGTTTCTAGTACCGAGTACTTAAACATTAAACTTATCCAGTTTCCAGATCAGCGTTTAACGATTCAAAGCTCTGAAAAACTGCTTGGTTTTATTCCGAAGAACATTAAAAAATAGTGTAGAGTAAGTGGCTTATAACAAGCGCCTCATGGCATTCGCTGACGCTCATTCGGACACCCAATTTGTTGGGGAATTTGCACTTCGCTGCGCTACATTATTGCAAATTCCCCAACAAATCGTGCACCGCATAGGCGAGCGTTAGGTTGCTTGGATACTTCGACGAGTTTGTACTTTGAGTAAATACATAATTTCATCAAGAAAATCTGAACAAATATGTTCGAAATTTTTTGAGTGGTCATTTGGAAAAGATGATGATTTCGTTCCATCAAAATCTGATTTTTCTCTTCTAAATCACTCAGCAGAACTTCATTATTTGGCTTATATTTATAACTGGGACGATGGGCACATTGTACTTAAATGGGTCTTACAAAGTCCCCTATGTTCAAGGTCTACAGCAAATTTATTATTTTGGCGTTCACTACCGAGTTATTTTGAAAAAACCAATTTTTCAGACCCCGAAACATGTCCTGATTATTGTGAAGCAGGATTTGAATTAATACCCATTGTGCTAGAGCGGTACTCAAATTTAGACTTCAGTACTGAAAACATTGCTTTTGATCCTACAGATGAGATTGAACACCTTGAACATAAAAAATTTGATTGGGAAATACCTAAGGGGGTTTATGACAAGATTAGTGGAATCGAGGTATATGTGGATGAATGAATTCCTCACCAGTGAAGCGCAACCTAACAAGTCAATCAATAGAGATTATCAGAGCATGTCATGCCACTTGCATTCGCAACCGCCACGCCATACCCTGCTAACTCATTATTGAAGCGTTAAGTGTACAAAATGAGTATTGCACATTTAAAGGAATTAAGAGCTGCGCTGTCAAAGCGCAAGTGGCATATTCATGAAGAGTTACCTGGAGATGATTACAAGATTTCTGCAATATGGGTAATTACGAGGCCCAATGGAGATAACAGGTCGGAAATCGCATTTGAGGGACGATGCGAGCTTCATTGCTTACCTATTGAACAAGCATATGGATGCCATTTAGTTGCAAACCCTGATATCAATTTGTACTTTGGTGATTTAAAGAAGTCATTTCCTGATTCTTTGAGAAGCTTTACTGAGGATTTATCGAGTGAGTACACTTAACAAGCGCATAAATGGAACGGCTTCGCCGTCGGACACCTCGCTTTCAGCGATACGCCGATTATGCGAGCGTTATAAGGCATAAGTGAAAATTCAATATCCTAGCTCTAAAGAAATTGAGCAGCTAAATGCTTTATTTAGTTTTAATGCAACCGGTCAAGAGCAAGATTGGTCAATTGAATTTTCAGACTCATCAAGAGTTTCAGAGTTTCTAGATATCTACAACACCGTAGATTTAACTAATCCTCAAAAAGTAGAGGTAATGAACCTAATCATTGCTTCATATGATGAGCTTTTAACTTATAGACCAAAAGAACAAGATATTTGGCATTCTATAGTATCCGCAATAACAGGTGATATTGTTTTACTTCGAAATACTATAGAGTATTGGTCATGCTCAGGTGCTTCCGAATATAATGATTTTTTCGAAGTGACATCTAGAATGAGGATGATTAAGGATGCCTTATAACAAGCGCATTAATGGAACGGCTTCGCCGTCGGACACACCTTCGGTGCGCCGATTATGCGAGCGTTAAGCGTCTTGATGAGATACGTCAATTATTCGAGTATTCAAAAACTTCGCTCATTGCATGCTCCAAAGAAATATAAATGTTTGCTAATCATCGAGACAACAGTGAGTGATGAGGAGCAAGTGGAAATCAGCAGATGGCTTGTTGAATCAGGATGTATTTACATGATTGCTTGGGGAATAGACTGCTCGTCATGGGATGATTATGTTGATTTAGCGTCAATAGAATTCAATAGTTATGAAGAGTCTCCTGATGCAGAAGTCATAATGACAACTTGGCATGATTCGAATACTCTTGAAGAAGTATTCAAATTCGCTAAGCATGCTGCAATTACGCATGGAGCATTGGATATGATGGTGCTTCACTTTTCGGATATAACGAGGGAAGAGGAATTTGCAACGTTGTTTGAAAACGCTTAACAAGCCGATCAATTCACTCGCTCCGCTCATTGGGACACAGCCATGGCGCGCCTTCGGCATTATCGCGCCAAGTCTGAGCCCATTATCGGAGCGTTAGGTGTCATGCGGTCATTTATTTTCATCTCACTTTTTACCCTTTTTTCTTGTAGTGACTTATCTAACGACGAAAAGAAGCTAGTAGGTCATTGGGAATGGTCAACTGAGGTTGAAGGATACGGAGATAAAGGTATTCTCAAATTAGAATCAAACAGAGACGTAACATATTACCAAGAATCATGGAATCCCTCTGAACGGAAGAGTTTTGATCGTGGTGAATTAAGATTTGGTTGGAAAATAATTGGAGATAAACTTTGTATTGCAACAAAATGGCAAGGAAATGAGTTTTTAGAGAAAGAATGCCCTTTTAAGGTTACGCACTTTAATGAAGAATATTCAACGATTATTGTAGATGGTATGTTTGTAAGAAAAGAAATTCAGTTATCGAGGATTGATTGAAGTGACACCTAACAAAACCATTAATTACGCGGCTTTGCCGCCGGACACTTGTTCCTCGCGCCGATTATGGTGGCGTTATGTGCCCATGTTGGAATTAATTAGTTGAAAGTTATCCCGGTGTTTATACTTGGTGTTGTTATTGGAGCTATTGCAACTCAAGCAGTTAATAGCTTAAGTTTTGATTTTATTGGGATTCGGATAATAGATAATCAAAACTGTAAGGCTCCGGTTTACACGATTGAAATGGAAGACAAATCTATAGTCATAGCTGGGAAGCAGGTGAATTTTGAGTTCACACCGATGGCGACAACGACTGACACAGATATACAAATCTATCCAAGCTTAAAATCTGGTAGTAACATAAATTATACCGTTAGAGCTAGTTATGACGATTGCGAAACAATATTAAGTGATGTTAGGCAAGTAGAAAGAGGATGGCTAATTTATGAATCAATTTCAGATGGAAATATTAAACATCAAGTCCGGGCTAAATAGGCACATAACAAATGTTTTATGTGCGCAAACCGAGTTTGCCGGATTCACTGCGTTCACCGCATAAACAAGCGTTATGTTGCAAATGAATACGACAGATTTTTCTATACTAAGACAAAATACTAGAAGCGATACTTTTGAAACGCTTCAGCTTATTTCGTCTAAGGCGGAGCAATTGGACTATCAGCAAAGAGTCCCTATAGTAGACGTAGCAGTAGAATTATTTTGTTCTTGGGAATCTTGTTTTCAAGACCTGCAAAACTACGATTGGTATATAGAAACGTTTTCAGAGGCCGAACTCAAAGCATTAAAGAAATTCAATACTGTTCTGGAAAGTGTGTGCTCGGAAATGCCAGACCAGTTACCCCACATCACAGATTTTATAAAAACTAAACTTTGGAACGCACTATCAAAAGCTGCGAGTCTAGCCTTAGAGGAACTAGAAGCAAATGCAACATAACAAGCGCATCGAGCTAGTTCGCTTCGCTCATCGGATTCACTTCGTTCACCACTCATGCGAGCGTTAGGTGCCGGTTTATGTTTCAAGTGCAATATCGTCAGATGTTTCGAAGCAATGGACTATTGGACGATTTCGTGCTTCGAGGTAATCTAGAAGATTATGAGGAGTTTGCAAACGCTATTAAATTGGCGCTTGATTCTGGGCAGCCGACCACTTTTGAAACCAATAGCACTTATCAAATTTCCATAACTGAATCTGAAGACCATCCTGAGTTGTTTACTTCACTTCAAAATGAAGAGAACATGTATTCATCGATGAATGAGTGGCAATCTCGAAGTATATTGCGAGTTCAAGGTTCAAGCGCAGTGTTAGGCGAATTGATTGAGTTTCTTATTTCAATCGGGAGTAATTCCTCTGCATATGTATATCTTTCAGAGTATTCCGAGCGATTGCATTATTCTAAGCATTCACCTGAATGGAGATTAGAGGTTGAGAGCACCTAACAAGTCCATCAATCAAGCTGCTTCGCAGTCGGACACATCGCTTCCAGCGATGCACCGATTATGAAAGCGTTAGTTACCACCGGGAAACATCGTGAAAAAATTAATTTTTATCTTTTTATTTGGAATAACTTTTACAATGAATGCTCAACAACCTGAATGGGTTCAAGTTCTTTTTGAGAAACTAGGACCAGATGTAATGTCTAAATCTTCTAATGAACTGACCGGTGAAGATTTATTCAATATTTATCATCTTACTAAAAATATAAATGGAGCTGATGATGGTGTCTTCCCGATGATAGAGACGTTTGGTGATAAGGTTATTCCTGTTCTAGAAGCCAGACTCTCAGACACTGATACCCCTCAAGATGAGTTAGAAACAGCAAAGGAAATCGTTTATATCTTCTTCCCTGAAAATGAGAAGCTTCGGGGGTTGAGTGGTAACTAACAAACCGATCAAGCTCGCTCGCTCCGCTCGCTGGGACACTTCCTCGCACGCGGCTCCGCAATTTTCGCATGCAAGCAACTACCCCTTATCGGGGCGTTAGCTACCAAGGAGGGAAACTTGAATTCAATTGAAATCTTTAATGTCGCTTGTATGGAAATCATGCATGATTGTCTTAATGTTTTTCCGTCGCCATGTGAAGTCAAGATGCAAGAATTAACTGACACAGTGAATGGCTATTTTGAAAGTGAAGTTTGCACAGTAGAAAAATGTGTTTATATAGTGAAATGGTTACAAGAAGAAAACTTTCTTGTTGATAGAGGTTCAAATATGAGTTTTTTTAGACTAACCCTGTCTCAGAAAGGTTTAAATGCAGTGAATTCCGTCCCCTCTTCTATTTCTGAGAATAAAAATATCGCATCTTATATACAAGAAGGAGTTTCAAAAATCGGTACGTCAGTTGCTTCGGGCATAATGGTGGAGTTGTTTAAAAATGGTAGCTAACAAGAGATTAGACTCGCTGTGCTGTGACCTCACTTCGTTCGGCACGTCAATCAAGCGTTATGTCTCTAGGGGAAGTATTTGAGAGTTATTACTTTTTTATTCCTTTCTATGATGTCTTTTGCCGTTTTAAGCACTGAGAATACGCGCCTTTTTGAGTCTTATGGTGATTGTTATCTAGCATTTGATGATTATCCCACTGTAAACTGGGACGGTAAGTCAAATCTGCCGATTGATGTATTGCAGGCTAAGTCAATATTTGAGACATGGGCTGGAGACAATATGGGAAGAAATAGTCAATCATCTATTGTGCATTTCAAGCTTGCTAAAGTAGTAACGGAAGAATCGTTTAGGGGGTATTGGGTTTATATAATTCGTTATGTTGTATTTATGAATGGAAAGCCAGCAGAACCATTTAATCGTCATTTGGCAATTGACATGTCAGGTAAAGTCATTGAATCAAACTGCGAGACATAACAAGATCCTAATGCCACTCGTTTTCACTCGTTCGGACACATAGTTAGTAATGCAATTTGTATTTCGCTTCGCTACATTATTACAAATTTCACTACTAACTTTGCGCCGCATAGGATGGCGTTATACATAAATATGAAAGGTTCTCGTAAATTATCATTGTGTTGTTTCTTTCCTTTCTTGTTTCTATATCTATTGAAGAATATATGCTAATCAGAAACTGGAATGATCAAATTCCCTTTCTTATCCATTCAGTTTTTATAGCTGCGTGCCTTTTTATCTGGTGCAGGCTACACGCAAGTGAAAATGGCATTGAAGAACCAAGTTACCATCCTTTTTTTTGTGCTCTCTTACCTCCTCTAGGGATACCTAACTATGCTTATAGTTTTTTTGGTCTTAAGGGAGGAACAATACTTCTAGCAAAAGCAGTTGTTGCTTTGTTAATTACTGGTGTTATAAGTATTCTATTCGGTATGGCTGTGGTGAAGATTTATGTATAACAAGCCGATTAATTCATTCGCTCCGCTCATTGGGACACAGCCATGGCGCGCCTTCGGCATTATCTCGCCAAGCCTGCGCCCATTATCGGAGCGTTATATGCTTCAAGGAAGATTATGAGGATTTTCTTTTTTTCGGTAGCGTTCTTTATCACTTTTGCAATCTGTGGAGAGGAGCCAAGTATGTCCCCTTTAGATAAACTGAGCGAAAACCTACAGTTTATTATATCACCAACTGATGAAGACGATTTTGAGGGCTATTTAAAAGCGTGCAATTGCATTTCAAATAAAGTGCAGTCCTCATGGACAGAGTCTCAAGCGGAGAGCTTTGCTAATGAACTAGATAGTTTCGCTCAAGAAATTGACGCAGCGTTGTCTCAAACAGACCTGTTAAGTGAGCCACCTCGTCCAAGTCAGGTTCTGTCAGAGTATTTAGAAAATTTGCAAGTGTTTGTATCTGAGTGCGAAGGGGAAAATAATGTAACTCTGGAGTTTTAGATTTGAACCAGCACGCATATAACAAACCGATCAACATACTCGCTTCGCTCGCTGGGACGCCTACATGCTGCGGCTTCGCCATTTTCGCAGCAAGTATTCGCCCGTTATCGGGGCGTTATGTGTCGGAATAAGTGATGGTGCCTAAAAACAAAAATGATTTTGCTGCAATTGAAGAACTGGAGAATGCTGACTTAAAGGAAGTCGCAAAGTTTCTTCCTCAACTTATTCCATGGTTGGCAGATTGCAATTGGCCTATATTCAAAAGACTTTGCGTCCGAATATCACATTTAGGTGATCAATTAATCCCAGAACTAAATAAGGCATTTTCGGATAACGACACGATTTTAAAATGTAATATTGTTGGTCATTTATTCCCTCTATTAAATGATGATCAGTTAAAGAGCTATAGGGCTGAATTAACAAATATTTGTATGGAAGCAAAAATGGAAGATGTAATTGAAGGTTTAGTTGATTATGCTGAGATTCAGTTGTCAAGATTGGGGCAGGACACATAACAAGATGATCGAGTACATTAAGACTCTTCGAGTCTACATAGGACAACCAGCGCTCCACGCTGTTCGCCTCTCATCATGGCGTTAGTGTACTGTGAGGTTGTCAATGTCTACATATATTAGAG
>DDLV01000016.1 GCA_002340325.1 Glaciecola sp. UBA2563
ACCCAATCCCTGGGCGCTCTGCGAATTTAGTTCGCGCTGTGCAGCAGATGAATTCGAAGCTTTCAAATCACTTATACCCAAATTCAACTGTAAATCAACCTATTAGAAAGTCAGTAACAATTAAATAAAACTTAGCCATGTTCAAAAGCACTTCTAAAAGAGTGATAAAAGTCGATTGGTAAAGTTCTTGCTTTGGCGCTCAAAAGACACGCAAAGAAGTAATTGTGAGGACATTTCATTATGCGAGACTTGCTAGTTTTCAGTATTGCACTTAATGGATATCAATGGATTTACCGAAAGAACTTAAAAACGCATCGACAATATGCAGAAAAAATAAATGCTGATTATGCACTTATTGATAACCCTAAATTTGTGTCCACTGGCACCGAATGTTGTTGGTTGAAGATCCCGTTAATCCTAGCTGCATTTAATCGAGGGTATAAGTCAGTATTGTTTTTGGATGCTGACGCATTCGTAACAAACTCAGCACCTGATATTCGGTTAGAAATTGACAAAGAAAGCGACATCCTTATGGCTAAGGGAGTCAGTGGGCGTTGGAATTCTGGTGTCATATTCGCAATCAACTCAGCTAAAACAATTGAATTCTTAAATGAGGTATTGGCACGAAGGAGGGAAGACGTTGACATTGCCAATAGCGTTGGTTGGGGTGAAAACGGTCATGTCATCCAAGTTGCAAGCGAAAAAGACGGGGTCAGTGAATTATCATTAAAATGGAATAATACATTTGCCTGTCATTTGGACGATTACATCAGGCATTTCAGCGCCGGTCTGTTAAGAGAAAACCGCCTTATCATTTGGTTCCATCGTCTCTTACATTTACTAACTGCAAAAGCTTCGAAGTTCAAAAAAAGCAGTGATATTTTCGACGATCCAATGCATATCCTGTTTAGCAATATCGTGCGCTCCCACCCTAACGCGTTTGAATATTTTCACTTTTAGAAAATAGTTTTTTAAATTGATTTGCATTTTGAGAATAGACATTTCTTAATACTAAAAATACGAATAAAAATCATAATAAACAATAACTTATGACTTGGCATGGATGTGGCTATATGCCTGCAAAGAAGATAACTAAACCCAAAAGAGGTAATCGCAATGCAGGACTCAAAATACGTACGAATAAAAGTATCAAGCAGTACCAAATCAATTCGCTATACCTACAAAGGAACATCATTAGATTTTATTTTTACACTTCCATTGATACTATTTTTTACACCTATTTTTGTTGTTAATTCACTATACGCTTTATGTTTAAGGCGGCCAATATTTATAAAATCAAGAGAACTTGATGCACTTGGTCGCACTATCGTACGCCGCAAGTTTAGTTCTGGCATTTGTAAATTTGGAGCGTGCTTTCTTGATGTGTTTGCAGGTCAATATGCATTTTGTGGCGTTACCTGTTGCCATCGATTAAACAAGTTTGAACAAGACAGGTTTAGTCAGATTTATGATATGCCTAGTGGTCTTTTTAGCCTTGTAAGTGTGAATCAATTAATTGGCCTGAACGATATTTCCGCATATCGACTGCTGATCAAGCAGGCACAGAGTGGATATATGGATTACATTTTTTTATTGCTAAAAGGATTTCTGAGCAAGATTTTCGAGTGTAATCACCAACATTTGGATGCAGATAAAGTACGCGTTTTCGGAATAGATATCGATAACGTGAAGATGCATTCAGCGGTAGACATGGTGTTAAATTCGCCGAAATGCACCACTCATCCTCAGATCGGGTTTTTCATTAATGCTCATTCGCTGAATTTATCGCGCCGTGATAATGAGTTCGCCGATGATTTAAACAAATCAACGTGGTCGTTCGCAGATGGCTCAGGCATTCGATTAGCATCGTTGCGAAAAGGCCAGAAAATCAAAGAAAATGTCAATGGCACCGATATGCTTCCTTTGTTATGCGATGAAGCCCAAAAGCAGGGTAAAACGCTTTATTTATTAGGCGCGAAAGAGGGTATTGCAGAATTAGCTGCGCGAACCCTAAAACAGAGATTTCCGCGGCTAAAAATAGTTGGAACTGAACATGGATACCATAAAAACTATGACGATATTATTGACAGAATCAATGCTGTGAAG
Organism: Glaciecola sp. UBA2563; assembly: GCA_002340325.1. Lineage (GTDB taxonomy): Bacteria > Pseudomonadota > Gammaproteobacteria > Enterobacterales > Alteromonadaceae > Glaciecola. The sequence continues at coordinate 2,107 of DDLV01000016.1, forward strand.
CCTGATGTGCTGCTTGTAGGAATGGGCTCACCCTATCAAGAGAGATGGATCCTCAGACATCAAGCGCGATTACATTGTAATACCGTTCTCGCGGTGGGCGGCTTATTTGATTTCTTCTCTAACCGAATTCCACGTGCACCTCGGTGGATGAGAGAGACAGGGCTTGAATGGTTATTTCGTCTTTATAAAGAGCCTTTAGCAAAATTTAGTCGTTACGTGATCGGTACGCCTGAGTTTTTGATCAGAATATTTTTACTCAAACAAGCATAAGAGGTTAACTAGGTCATGAATGCTGCAGTACGAGTATTGATATGGTGGTTTTTTGCACCACAGAACACAACCAATAAAACAAAGAAAGTAAAACAAGATCCCGTAACGGGCATCCCGATGTGGCTGCAGCGAACCTCTGCGTTTCTAATTTTACTTTGTGCGAGCCCAATTGTACTTCTAACTATGTTGTTAATTGTCTTAGAGAGTAAAGGAGGGTTGTTTTATTCACAGACGAGAGTTGGGCTTTATGGTAAAAGGTTTAACTGTTTAAAATTGAGATCCATGTACGTCAAAGACGACTACCGATACGTAGAGCCGGTACTTGAATCAAGCGACAGAGAAGGGATCTGTAAGAAATACGTTAACGATCCAAGGATAACGAAAGTCGGCAAATTTATTCGAAAGTATTCAATTGATGAACTCCCTCAATTAATGAATGTTGTCAAAGGCGACATGGCATTGATAGGCCCAAGGCCTTCGCTTATATGTGAATTTGAGCAATATGATTCTCGTGTGTATTCACGACTACTGTGTGAAGCGGGCATAACAGGACTGTGGCAAGTCTCTGGGAGGGCCAACACAACATTTGAGGAACAAGTAATGTTAGATCAGCACTATGTAAACAATCAAAGTGTTTGGCTTGATATAGCGATAATTCTCCGCACTATTCCTGCTGTTTTGTTTGCAAAAGGCGCGTACTAATACAGTTTCTATTTCTTTCGATTTTCACAGAATAAAAAAGCCGTTTAATACGGCTTTTTTTGTTCATGAACTTTCAAATCCTCGATTGCAAAATGCGAAAAAGCGCATTCGCATTTCGAGAATTCAAAAATATCACAAAAAATATTCAATAATATCAACAATATAAAATTGGCATGTCATTTGTAATAGCAGGTTTATGAATTGAGCGAGTTTATATACATCAATAGTTTATATCCGCTTGGCGCGATAGGACTAACGCAGACAGAAGAGACTAGATTATGAGAGTTTTAAAGCATTCTATTGTTGTACTGGTAACAGTTCTGTTTACTTGCAGTTGTGCACAACACCACGGCTTAGCCAGTGTTGCAAAAAATGAGCATGCCTTCTATGGTGAAATTAATCAACAAGGTGTCACGTTTCAACAGCGAAAAGCAAGCGTAGTGAACACCTATAAAAAACGAGATTGTAAAAGTCTTTACAGCTTTGGTGCATCTGTTGTTATCGATGCTAACGCGGCAAATGTAGTGCCTTACTCTGCATTATTACAATCTAATTCAAATGCATTTAATGGTGAGCTGACACTCAGTCCTGGCGACCTACTTGAGCTGCAACTAGAGAATGGTGAAGGATTTGAAGGCAATTACGTCATAGATACCGTTGGACGCATCAATATTCCAATCGTAGGCGGTATCAATGCTATAGGTAAAAGCGCTTTGCAAGTGTCCTCGGAAATAGAAATTGCGCTAATAAAAGCTAAATTGTTTCATCCCGATACGGCCCTTGTAACTTTGAAGGTACTGAGATGGGCTGAAATTGCGCTAACGGTTGAAGGAGCTGTTTTCGAACCGGGTAGGGTATTGATAAACAGCGAACCGCTGGATGCAGTCTTTGATGATAAAGATGCAGCAGTAGGGGACTATCAGCCAAAACGATTTATCTCAGAAGCGTTAAGGGCAGCATCTGGAATAAGGCCAGATGCTGCATTAGATAAAATCATTTTAGTGCGAAATGGTTGGAAGATAGAAGTTGACCTCACCGGCATAATTTCAGGCCAGCCAGTTGTAGATATTCCACTTGTCGCTGGTGATCACATTATTGTTCCAAGTACAGGCTGTTTTCAACAGCACCTTGTTCGACCCAGTCAGATTACGCCCAAGGGATTTCGAATCTTTATATCTAATTTGATCGACTCTTCATTGAGTAATGCAAATGCGGCTGTCGGCAGATTTTCTTCGAGCGTGCCATACGGAACAAGATTGCTTCAAGCAGCCGTTACAGCAAATTGTGTGGGTGGCAAAGCTTGGACCAATGCGTCGCGTAGAGTGATGTTAGCGAGTGAACATCCAATCACCAAAGAGATGCAAGTCATCGAACGTTCAATCGAAGAAATTGTTCGAAATATTAATAGAGACGACATTAATCCTTATTTAATGCCAAATGACACTGTCGCGTGTTACGACAGCGACCTGACCAATCTCCGGGATGTCGCCGATGCATTAGCAGACATCATCGTACCATTTAAATTACTGTAGTAAGGGACTGACAGTGAATAAATTGAAAATACCAACGCGTTTCGACGTCTTTAGAGGATGCGTCTATAGGTTATTGCGATGGCCTTATCTGGTGGTCGGGCTAGTTTGCTATTCGATGATTGGACTTATGATTGTTATCTACATGCTATCACCCGCCACGTATTCAAGTGATATGGAATTAGTGCTGCCGGGAACTGGTGCAAGTAGCAATGTGAGTTTAACCGAAGTCGGACAAATTGTGTCGCAGACGACAACCCCGTTTTCTGGCGGTGGGTTTAATCCTCGCGTTAACTACAAACAAATGTTGGTCAGTAGAAGTGTTCTAGAGAAAGCGGCTAGCAAATTAAATCTATCTACGAGTAATTTTGGAAAGCCGTCCATAAAACTTACCGAGCAAACGTCCATCATCCAAGTCGAAATGAAGAGTTTTAGTGCAGGTCATGCGCAACAGAAAGCATGGGCGTTGTATGAAGCATTTCAACATGAACTCGATTTGCTGCGAGCAGACGAAGTTTTTCGTCGAGATGAATCTATTAAAGCCGTACTTCAAACATATCGCGAGCGGACAAATGCGGCACGCGTTAACATCGTTGATTTCCAGCAACGTTCTATGTTGGTCTCTGAAGAGCAGCTAAATGCACTGATATCAAATCAATCAGAATTGAATAGACAAAAATACCTTTTGGAGGGTGAGCTATCTAATTTACAAAATTATGCCGACCAGCTGAGTATTGATTTAGATGTATCACCTGAACTGGCGTCAATAGGCCTTAAGCTGCAGTCTGATCCCGATTTTACGGGTTACCTATCTGAATTAAATAAAGCAAGTGCCAGACTTATTGAGTATCGCTCATCTTGGGGCGACAGACACCCCAAGGTCGTGACTCAAATCAGTAGACAACAAAAAGCTCGTCAGAGTTTGGTTTCATATGTAAGTAAGTTTGCGGGCGTAGATTCACCGGCTCTTTTGTTCACACTAACGCTGAAAGACAGTCCTAAACGTGCGGAACTGTTTAGGCAGCTTATCAACGCTATGGCAAAAATAAGTGGCAAGACCGCTGAATTGAGCGATGTTCAGAGAGCTTTGTTGCGTGTTGGTGATGAACTTAAAGTACTTTCCAGAGAGGTTGCGGAGCTCGATAGATTGAATAAGGAGTTCGATCTAGCGGAAGCTGTGTTTACGTCTGCCGCTGCCAGGCTTGAAGCAAACAAAGCAGATGTATTTGCTTCATATCCAGTCGTTCAAATCCTTTCTGAACCCAGCCTTGTGATGTATCAATCTAGCCCTAAAACGATGCTAGCGATTGTGGCAGGCATTTTTGGTTTTTGTTTAATTACGTTCGGACTTATCGTGTTATGGCAACGAGACAACTTAATCAAGTTTCTTTTGAAGAAAAAATAACCGTGATGTCGTTAAGTTCAACGTATTTGGTTTATGCCATAGGCGGAGTCTATGTGCTGGGTTCCGTTATTGGATATTTGCTAATGGGACTTGTTGTTCTGCGGTTGATTGTCGAAGAGCCTGAACAGCAGCAATCACTAACGTCTATGAGTTATTTGTGGTCGATATCGATGTTCATCATGTTAGTGACACTGCTTATTGGCCATGCAAACTGGCAATTAGGTTTAGCACAAACAATCAAATCGACCATTGGTTGGGCGAAGGGTTGGGCATTAATGGCGCTATTCATATGGCTAGGTGCTAATTCGGCAATTAGGCCTCATTTTGTCGTGCGTGGAGCATGTTTAATTGCGATTCATAGTTTGTTCTTTGCCGCAATCAGCATTGTAGCGTACGCGGTTGGCATACCAGGCGATTTATATGTTTCTCCGTTAAAAGCCATTGGCGGACCCGGCCCAGATTTTTTTAAAGTGTCACTGTATGGGATGAACCCAGAAACGGGTGCAGGAAGGTGGCAGTTCTTCGGTCCATGGGCGCCATCTGCAGGCTTGATTGCGTGCTTGTTTTTAATTATCTGCTCGCTCGAAACAAATACAAAAATGAGAAATTGGGCATTCATAGGATGTGCGGTGATTTGCATATTATCGCAGTCTCGCGCAGGTATGGCGATTTTTATGTGTTTAATCCCATTGTTGTGGTCGCAGCGCTTCTTCAATGACCCTCGCATTTTGTTAATGGTGGGCATTGGTATTCCCTTTGTTTTACTGATGGGGCAGCCATTAATCGAAATGCTTTTAGATTCTTATCAACAGGTGAGAGACGCAAGACCTGACTCAACACGAGTTCGAAATGCACTTGCAAATATTGCCCTCCAGCGTTGGCAAGTTGAGGCATTTTGGTTTGGACACGGCATTGTTGAAAGGGGTCCTAAGATGGTCGAATTTATGCCTATCGGCAGTCATCACAGTTGGTACGGTCTTTTGTTTGTAAAGGGAATTGTCGGTCTGCTGGCGTTAGCAATACCGATGACGATTACACTTCTTTATCTGATGTTTAATGCAACGCGAAGCCTATTTGTTCAACGTGCGATGTGCATAGTAATTGTGCTGTTTTGTTACAGCTTTTTTGAAAATTTAGAAATCTTAATGTATTTGTGCTGGCCGGCATTTTTGATGATCGGTATGGCATTTTCACCCAAAAAATATGGAGAGTATGATGAGCAGTTTTGATACATACCTTGTTGGTTATTACGGAATGCAAAATGCTGGCGATGATGCCTTAATGTTGGCTTCAATAAACGGAATTAATCGAATAAAACCTTTTTCGAAAATTAAAATCTCAACTTCTAATGGAATAAGCGTTGCCAATCAGCGTTGTTTTTCTTCGCGATTACGAGAACAGCAATCATTTAGAGGTCAAAATCGATTAACACATTATACAAATGCGCTGGCGAGCAAGTCAGTTGTATTTGGTGGTGGATCAGTACTACACAACAGTCATGATTTAAGGCTTAAATTACAACTGTTGAAACTTGCAGGCAAAAAGAATTCGCGAGCTGTTGGCGTTAGCATAGGTCCGTTTGTCGATAGTAAGGCGGAAAAGTACTGTGCAGAATTGTTAAATCGATTGAGCTTTGTTGGCGTAAGAGATGAACAGAGTTTAGAAATAGCGAATGCTATAGCCCCAAATGCAAATTGCCACTTAACATTTGATTTGGCGTTGGGGCTGTTAAAGGACCCAAGCTTTAATCCTTCAGTAACAAATCGGCAGGGTATTTTAGTTAACGTATGCCCAGTAGCGAAAGATCCTTCGGGTAATTTCGATAGCTCTGCGGATATAAAAAGAGTGAAACAGCTTGCACGTGCGTTAACCTTAGTGCATCGCCTTACGGGTGAACATATTACTGTCATATCATTGAATGGGCATCAAAAGCTTGGAGACCATAGCCTATGCCAAAAACTGATGGAAGAACTCTACACACGCGTACCGGTCGGGATTATTGGTTATCACGAAAACCCAATGAAAATATTAAAAGTCGTATCTAGCTTTAAAGTGTGCATTAGCATGCGCTTACACGGGAATGTCTTTGCATATATGACAGGAACGCCATCAATATCATTAAACTACCATCCAAAGTGCGATCAATGGTGTGAGCAAATTGGCCAACCAAATAGTCATCGTGTTGCAGTTGACGATGTAGATTCAGACGCCTTTTTGAATGCGATAACCGAAGGGCTTGAAAACGGCTTCCGTTTGCCAACACTAGACATTGAATCTGCTGTGCAGAAGTCACTTTTAAACTGGAAGTAATTTTTCAGTTGACGCTAATTTTTACGTTGTATCTAATTCGTAAGTAGGAGAAAACAAAATGCGTTCAAATACAGTTTCAGTGATTATTCCACTGTATAACAAAGCAAATCACATTAAGCGAACACTCGACAGCGTTATCGCGCAAACCAGGCCAGTAGATGAAATTATTGTTATCGACGACGGTTCAACCGACAATGGCGCTCAGGTGGTAAAAGATTTAAATATACCCAACCTATCGTTAATTCACCAATCGAATCAGGGGGTTTCAGCTGCGCGAAATCGCGGTATCGAGGAGAGTAAATCTCAGTATATTACATTTATTGACGCAGATGATCAGTGGAACCCCCAGTTTATAGAACAAATGCTTCTATTGTCGCTGAGTTTTCCGCAAGCAGGAGCCTATGCAAGTAGATATCAATATGTATTAGGCGAAAACCAATTTAGAGAACCGAAAATCGCGTTAAAAAAATTCCCAAAGAAATTCGGTTTGCTTAAGAACTTTTATGACATTGCTGGAAACGGCGACCTGCCTTTCCTCGTCAGCAGCATGTTAATAAAAGCAGATGTTTTTGAGACAATAGGTAATTTCCCAATGGGTGAGAAAATGGGAGAGGACCAGGATGTGATTTGTAAAATCGTGGAAAGTTACGATGTTGTCTATTCAAAAAATATAAATTTACTTTATCACACTGATGCTGATAATCGAGCCTGTATCAACAATTTACCAACAGAAGAATGTGGCTTTAGCAAACGCGTTATGCAAAGGCTACAAAGCAACCCAGAACTTGAAAAGGCAGAAAAAACAGCGCGCATACGCTTTTGCGCCGCGCATGTTTGTCATCTTGCAAAAAGAAATGTTCTTGCGGGTAATATAAAAGAAGCCAGAGCATTACTAAATGACAATCGATTGTGGTTAAAGCCGTTACATAAAGTCTTTTTGACTTTCTGTTGTTTTTTTCCTTTTTCTAATCGTTCGTTATCGTTGTAATGAAAAGTACGAGTAGGAAGAGAAAGATCTTTTCATTGAAATTGATCAAAAGAGAAATATACTCAACCAGTTTTTTCATATTCTGCCTTTGAAAGACATCAGCCGAAAAAAGTGGGAGCTTTTATGAAAACCTTCAACGCATTTGCTAGTTCAGATAATACAGAAACACTGGTTAGTGAACTCGCCTTTCAACTGCGCGAATCAAACTGCAAGCTAGATGCACTTGTTGGCTACTTTAATGTAGAGCATGATGTCAAAGTAATTAGCAAAGTATTACTTGACGAGTTTGATTGCCCAATCATGTTGGCCAGTTCCTGTAACGGTGCATTTGGACTTTTTAATGGAAAAGGTGACGTTCAAGCTGACATTTCCGTGTTTGGTATTTCAGATCCCAATGGACATTATGGAATTGGTTATGCCCATACAAGTTTGCAAGCGCCCCAAAAAGCTGCAGAAGAGGCAATAAACTCAGCATTGGAAAGCTCAGGGCTGATGTATGAAACGCCTACAATGGTTTGGACAATAATGCCACCTGGACAGGAAGAGGAATTATTAGCAGGATTCGCTAATATTATTGGGCCTCGCGTGCCAATTTTCGGAGGCAGTGCAGCCGATAACGATGTGAGCGGAAATTGGTACCAGTTTGCTGACAGTAAAATAGCACAAGACTTAGTTATTGCACTGGTAATGCAGCCAAGTCAACCGATTGCAAGCAGTTATAGCTCGGGTTATCACCCAACCGAAGACATCTTAATTGCGAGCGAGTGTGAAGGACGTACCGTCCACAAGCTTAATGGTATTAAAGCTGCTGTAGAGTATGACGCTTTAACTAATCACAGCATCGCACACGCTTTGTCAGGGGGGAATGTGTTAGGTGATACGACACTCAACCCATTGGGTAAACTAATATCATCTCCAAGTGGTATCTCGGAGTATTTACTCTGTCATCCGGATTCTGTAACCGAAGAAGGTGGCCTCTCTCTGTTTTCAGTGGTGGAAAATGGGCAAGAATTCCAATTAATGGAAGGCAGTATTGAGGGGTTGGTTAACCGCGCAAAAATGGTTATTCAAAACGCGATCCAACTCCTTCCGGAAGGCAAGAAGCCTACAGGTGTGCTTATGATTTACTGTGCTGGATGCATGCTAACAGTTGGACCTGAGATTGAGAATATGCAAATCGCCGTGAAAGAGCTTGTCGGGAACTTACCTGTGTGCGGTGCTTATACGTTTGGAGAACAGGGCTGTTTCTTAGATGGAAAAAATAGACATGGAAATTTAATGATTTCAGCTGTGGTATTCTCTACATGAATCGAGAGCAAGAGTCTTTAACCGAAAATCTCAATCTAATTTACAGGCTAAAAGAGCAAGCCGAATCTCTTAGACAAGAGAGTGACATGCTGTTGTCGGGAATGCGCGCTATTTTGGCTGCACCAGACAGACACCATTTATACAAAGAAACCTTTGAGCTCTTTCGCACTATTATTCCCTACGAGTTCTGTTTTGTACTCGATCCACATGAACCGGGCTATATGAAATGCAGTGCGACGACGGATGAAAGGTTTTTGTCTACGACGTGGCAGGTGGATACATTGCTAAAAAAAGCGTTATCCGAGCGTCCAATTGCAATTTTTAACGCCAAAATCCAACCAACGTGGAAGCAACAAAACTTTGATGGGATCACCACACCAGCGTCAGTTCTTTACTGTCCATTTAGAGTGAGTAAGCATAAGTCTATTATTGTTTTTTGCACTAATGAAATCGGCTTTTACACCCAACATCATGTTGCCATTGCTCAACGATATCGAGAATTTACAGAGCAGACGTTTTTGTCAGTGCAAGCAAAATTGAAAGCGCTAGAATCTGAGCAGCTTCGAGAAGACAAGGAACGTGCTGAGCGTTCAATGTTGCATTCAGAGAAAATGGCATCTTTGGGTCTCCTAGCAGCAGGTGTTGCTCATGAAATCAATAATCCTGTTGCGTTTATTAAATCAAACGTTGACTTTTTAAACAGTAGTTTACCAATGATCAAGCAACTATTGACTACGGTTAAATCTATCGCTGAATCCAATGTCCTCGATGCGTCGCATAAAGCACAGTTGGATACACTGATAAATGAACAAGAATTGTTGTACTTCGCTGATGATATGCAAGACATATGCAATTCGACATCAGATGGCGTGAAACGGGTAACGGATATCATAAGTAGCCTAAAAACATTCACCCGAACAGATGAAAAAAATGAAGACCAAGCGATTGACGTAAATGAATGCATTGAAAATTCTCTGCGTTTGGTCAGCTCAGAGTTTAAAAACAATATCAGAGTTGAAAAGACACTTGCTGGTGCGTTACCAATGCTGGCGGGTAATCCCGGTAAATTTAATCAAGTTATCGTTAACTTGTTTATTAATGCAGCGCAATCAATGGACACTGGCGGCACTGTTTCTGTTGTAACTAGGAAAACGGGTGCTGCCTCGATTGACAATAAAAATGGACTTTTCATTGACATTAAAGACAGCGGTTGCGGCATCAATGAGAGAGATTTGAGCCAGATTTTCCAACCTTTTTACACGACGAAACCGGTGGGCGAGGGTACAGGTCTTGGTTTGTACATTACCTTTAGCTTGGTAGAGTCACTGGGTGGTAAAATAACGGTTACTAGCCAGGTAAACGAAGGTACCGAGTTCAGCATTTTTTTCCCTGCAGAGTGTTTCCTCTCAGCAACAGAACCAAAAGAGGCATAATAACCCTCTTAGGTCCTTATAGGTTTTTTGCGATATGTAAGGAATGCAATTGCACTAGATTCTAACCACATGTAGACACTTGTCGGCAACGTCGCTAACATTGCACACGTCACGGTTGTAAGCGTTCGATTTGGTTCTTCAAGTACAATTGAGGGTTTGGTCAAGAGCGCTTTAACTATCAATTTTATTGCATCTTGTTTATTTCTCGCTTGAATTGCTCTTCGTGCTAAATATCGATATTGATATGCCAATGCCAGACTATAGTATTTAGCAAAAAAGCCTTTGTGTTGTATTCGAAGATTAGCCATCGCCTTTTTCCAACTATCCAACTGTCCATACAGGTTTGCTGATAATCCACCCATATTTATTCGATAGTAGGTATACGGCGATGATATTCCTGCAAATGTCCACTCAGTAGTTAGCGCGATTCGTGTCCAACATTCAATGTCTTCTGATTGTTTTAAGTCTTCATCGAAGTACATTTTCCTGTCTTGTCGGAAAAACGCGATTTGCTCAAGCGCTGCTTTTCTAAACACCGGCGCAGATCCGTTTCCGACGGGGTTTCGGCAGAATATATATCGAGGTGTTACATCAGTTAACCGCGGAAACTGTCCTAAGCCGATTTCATTATCATCGTCATCAACAAAAAGCGACGGACAGTAACTACATCCTATTTTTTCATCCGAAAGTAAATGCTGCACATGCCCGCACAATTTTCTTGGATGCCAAAAATCATCTGCATCCAAGAGGGCGATAAATTCTCCTTTAGCTGCTGTAATACCTGTGTTTCTTGCGCCTGACAATCCTCTGTTATGCTGCTTTATCAAGACGAGTCTAGGGTCACTAAACTGTTTTACAATGTCTGTTGACGCATCTTTTCCACCATCATCAACACATAGAATTTCAATATTTTTGTACGTTTGATTAATAACGGAAGTAAGCGCTTTTTTAATGTATTTTTCCACGTTGTAAATTGGAATGACAACAGAAACAAGTGGCAAATCTCGGTGCATAATAGTACTCCTTTAAAACGTCCTAGACGTTGGAAATAGAAAGCCATATTTGCGCTCAACAAATACAAGCACATAGATCGAAATACCTATCACTATATTTGCAAGTAGCATTGTTTTGGCAAAAGCAAGGGGCGTATGAATTTCGAAGAATTGAAGGAAGAAAATAAATGCTATCAGTGCGTAGCAGCGTATTACCGACTCTATTTTAAAACGCGCAAGTGAGCGAAAACTAGAACAGCAAAGATCAATAAACGCGATGGGTATCACTGAATAGCATAGCCAAATGGCGCTATCTATCGCCATTGACCATTTCGCACCGAATAACATCGGAAGATAAAAAGGCACTAATAGGGACTGTATAACTGCCATGACTGAAACAAATATAACAAGCCAACTTAAGAGTTTTTTCGTTTTATTTGTTTGTTTAGCGCGATTTATATCACACAGATAGGGAAACAGCGCAGTATCAAGAGCACTCACAAATGATTGAGAAATTCCAATACTCGCATTCCTGGCTATGCTATATAGCCCAAGTAATTCTGGGCTAAGTATTCGGCCAGCAATAAGCAAATCAGTATGCATTTTCAACGCTTTAGCAGATTCACTTGCGACAAGTTTACAAGATGCTGTAAACATGGCTTTCATTTTATTCAGCGAGAATTCGCCATTGATGGAAGGCGTTGGTTCCTTTAAGAATAGATATAACCAGATAATCGCAAACGCGTATTTTCCAAAAACGACCGAGAATACGCCTGCACCAAAGAAAGCACTGCATGCAATGATGCAATTTTCAAAAGAAAGCGCAATCGCAGTAGCTGTGCTAATTTTAGCAATATTATTATTGCGCGTTATCGTGAATACACGTGCACTAACAATGGGAAACACTAAGTAGACAGGTGCTGCTAACCAAAGAATTTCGAATAAAAGTGGTTGTTGGTAGAATTTAGACGCGAACCAACCTACGGACATTTGAATAATCACTAACAATGAACAAAGTATCCACTGCAGTACAATACCGTTATATAACGTCTGTAGTAATTCACTTTTTGAACATTGAACAACCTGGGGGCCAGACCCACAACGCATCAACATGCGGATGATGTCTTGCAACACTAGCGATAACATCACCAAACCATATTGTTCCAGTGATAACACCCAAGCCAGCGCAAACAGTGTGGTGAGACGAAACACTTTTGCAACTAATTCTGCACTAACTGACCAGCCGGCGTTCGTTAGGAACTTGGTGAGTGCAGATTGAACATAATAAGGTTGCATACTGGCGGTGTTTTCCTATCTTGTTAGCGTCGGTTAAGCGGTAATTAACAGGTGATTAATCGGTTATAAATCGATTACTAACCGCTGTTTGCAAGAAGGGTTTACAAGAAGAGTGCCAAATATAAGTTATTGAAATATATAAATAATATTTTAAGTTGATCAAAGAGGAAATGTTTTTCGCAATTTGCAATGCAATATGTGAAAGGAAAAAAAGGCATGATGTGCATTATCAAACGCTATGTTTGCCATTGCTGGATTTTACGATAAAGCGTTGATGGGCTTACTCCAAGTGAGCTGGCCGCTTGCACGATATTATCTTCACTCACCTGTATCGCATGTTCTATCGCACGCCGTTCTACCAATGCTAATGGAATGATTTCGCTGTTGTCTGATTGTTGGTTCACTGCATCATCTATCTGCATATCAGTACTTTTCAATATTTGAGATGGTTTTTGAGGTGGCGTTTGCTTAGCGCTTGTATCTTTGAGTTGTTGGCCGATCACTTTTTCATCTATCAGTGGCCCATCGGACATGATGACACAGCTATGCACTAAGTTACGTAACTGTCGAATATTACCCGGCCAATTATAGTTTGTGAGCGTTGCTTGTGCTTTTTCAGAGAAACCAGCAAACAACTTATTCTCTTCTTCGCTGAACTCAGTAAGAAAGTGGGCAGCTAATTGAATGACATCACTGTCTCTGTATTTTAATGCTGGAAGATCAATGCTAATGACGTTGAGTCGATAAAATAAATCTTCTCTTAATTTCTTTTCTTCGATCGCTGCTAAAGGTTCTCTATTTGTCGCTGCAATAAATCGTATATCTGCTTTTTCCGTCTTATTTGAGCCTACTTTACTAAACTCTCCAGTCTGCAAAAAGCGCAATAATTTGGCTTGAAGTAAAATGTCCATTTCGCCCAATTCGTCAAGAAAAAGTGTCCCGCCATTTGCAAGCGTGGCAAGCCCGTCGCGATGACTTAATGCACCTGAGAAAGCTCCTTTAACATGGCCAAATATCTCCGACTCCATAAGTTCATTTGGTATGGCTGCACAGTTTATTGTGTAAAATGGTTTATTTTTTCGCTTGCTTAAGCGATGTAGTGCTTGTGCTGCAACTTCTTTCCCTGAACCACTTGGCCCTGTTATGAAAACAGAAGCGTTGCTCGGCGCTGCTTTTTCGATAGCTGAATATACAAACTGCATCACCACTGAATCGCCAATGAAGCCTTCGAAGTTTGGTTTGCGCCGAGATTGATAGCGCATCAGTGTTTGTTTTAGCATCGATTTTTCAAGTGATTCGTCTCTAGCTTTTAGGGCTTGATTCAGCAAGATGATAAATTCATCGTTATCCCATGGTTTTTGAAGGTATCCCCAGACACGCCCTTCATTGATTGATTTGAGAATCATGTCTAAGTCGGTATGTGCGGTGAGCATAATACGGATCGTCTCGGGGTACTTAATCGCGATTTTCGATAATAGTTCAACGCCGTCCATCCCCGGCATATTCAAATCAGATACGATTATATCGGCCGGTTTTTTTTCAAGTATGTCTAGGGCTTCAGTACCGTTGGATGCAAGATATATTTCAAATTTTTGTTTACGAAGTGTTCGTTTAAGCGCACTTAAAATATCGTGTTCATCATCGACCAGTAAAACTCGAGCGTTAAACATGCGTGGTTCCTTCAAGTGTCATATTAAATTAATATACTTAAGTGCTTAACTGACGGATGTTAAATATTATTTCTATAGTATAGACACTAGTATGAATGAAGATGGAGTACAGATCTTATGAAAGGAGTAATTTTCCTTAAACTAGAAGAATTTGTCGACGAAACATTCGGAGATATGGCGTGGGATAACATTTTAAATATCGCAGATGTTGCGAGCGACGGTGCTTATACAAGCATTGCTTTATATGATGACGAAGAGTTTTTTTCCATTGTGAAAACGCTGTGTGAAGAGCACGGCTTAAAGATGAAAGAGGCACAGTTTGCTTTTGGGCAGTGGATCCACGATAAACTTATAGCTATAGCACCAAAAGATGTGCACCAAATTACTGACACGTTTACATTTCTGCGAGCCGTAAATGATGTCATTCATATTGAAGTCATGAAGATCCATCCTGACGCTATCCTTCCAGAATTTATTTTTTTAGAAGAAACTGAGACTAAACTGTTAATGGAATATAAATCTCCAAGAGGGCTGTGCTACTTTTGCGAGGGTATTATCAATGCGCTTATCAATCGACTACATGAGAATATAAGCGTCAGACAAATTGAATGTGTCCACGAAGGCGATGCCAGATGCGTGTTTGAACTGATAAAACAATGAAGGCTACAAAAGAACAATTAGAAAAACGTATCGCAATGTTAGAACGCAAAGTAGTGCGTCAAACAAAAGCGAGAGAGCAAGCTGAACAGCAGCTGGAATCGTTTGCGTGGGAAATTTTTAAAAAAAATAGTTCACTTAGTTTGTCACTGGAAGAGGCGCAACGCAAGACGCGCGAGCTAGCGTTTTTGCATGAGATATCATTGCGAATAGCAAACGAAAATTCCATGGAATTGATGATATTGTCTGTCCTGAAGACATTAGTTAGTTTTTCTGAAGCTGATTATGCAACAACCATAAGACTGCACAGAGGGGAGTGTTCAAATTTAACTAGCCTAGCGGTTTATTCTCAAGAGGACGGCTGGATGGAACATCACCCGCTCATGAAGGCAATAGTTGCTCATTTCAACAAAAGCATCGAAAAGCAGGAAGAGTGGCTATCATCACAATTGTTCTTTGAATCAAGCAGTAAACCCTATCACTGCATTTACATCGCTTTTCCTACGGGTGATCAGGCCCAGCTAGTTTTGGTTTTGATTCATAAGAAACACGAATTAAGCAGCGATAGTCTATATGTTTTGAACACGGCAAAAGGACAGATTCAAACAGGTATAAGAAGACGCATTAATGAAGCTAGGCTAAACAAATACACGCTAGAACTGGAGTCTGTGCTTGAAAGCCTTCGCGAAACGCAGGAACAATTAATACAATCTGAAAAAATGGCCTCGCTTGGACAATTGGCAGCAGGTGTTGCGCATGAGATAAACAACCCACTGGGCTATGTTCGCTCAAATTTGCAAGTGTTAAAAGAATACATGGATGAATTAACGGTATTCGAAAAGCAACTTTATGCGTTATCCGATGACCGTTCGCTATCGCCATCTATGATCAAAACACTCTTAGAAAATACAGATTTACCGTTACTTTTTGATGATTCAAAAAAAATTATAGATACCAATTTAGAGGGTATTCAACGGGTTTCGGAAATCGTACAAGCGTTAAAAAACGTGTCTAGAGTCAGCGATGAAAAGTTTGAAACACTATCACTGAATCAAGTGGTGGATAACTCCTTAAAAGTAGTTCGAAATGAACTGAAATATCAGCATAAAGTCATCAACAAACTTGACAATGAAATGCCAGATATTAAGGGTAGCTTTAGCCAACTTCAGCAAGTGTTTATCAACTTTTTTGTAAATGCTGCGCAAGCCATGCCAGACGGTGGCACGCTTATCATAGATAAACAGGTCACTAATGAATCAATTAAGGTTTATATCATTGATACGGGCGTAGGCATGGATGAAGAAACTCAACGCAAGGTCTTCACCCCCTTTTTTACAACGAAACCCATTGGTGTTGGCACTGGCATTGGGATGTCGATTTCTTATGCAATATTGGAAAAGCATAGTGCCGAAGTATCTGTGCAATCCGAAGTACGGCATGGAACAACATTTACGATTAAATTTCCAATCAATTAATTTCCTTTTCGCACACGTCGATATCCAAGTTGTAACCAATATTTCGTTTGATATCTTTGCAAGGGGTATCAATATCGCCTTGGTATGGGACGAATAAAGATGGATTAGCAATTGCGACTCTAACGAGCTTCGGACAATAAAGTATGCCAGAATATCTTTTAAGATAGTTAGCAATCGTACCATCATTTTCTCTATCGCCCGTTATTCTGCCAAGTTTGAGCGCCCAGATATCTCTGACAATATGCAATACAAGAGACGTGTATGGAATATTTTTTCGAGGGTTTTTGAACGCTTTGTAACTCTCATGTTGATGTATTATGGTTGAGTGAATATCGTCAAACCCGTGTAAACTGCGAAGGATCAAATCTGCGCATAAAACTTGACGTGTATATGCATTGGATTGATAGTTATTCGTATTTTGCTGCTGGAGCACGAGCCAGTTTTTATTAGTACTTAATAGTCCAATCTCGCATAGCATACCGGACAATCTGAGCGTATTAATATCGCTTGTGTTAAGGCTTATTTTCTCTCCAAACCTTGTACATGAAAGGCTGATTTGTTTGCAGAATGATGCATCTATGTTAGGTGATATCTCTATAAGTCTGGATAACGTTTGGTCTATTTCATCATTTTGGTGTTCCAGCTTTTTCAACGAAGCTTTTAACGTTGTTAATTGTTGACGACAAGCAGCAGAAAGCCTTTTATTGATGTCGTCGAGTTTTTGTTGTCTTTCTTGGTGTTTAATTGCTTCAAGTCGCTTGGAACGTTTGTATAGAATGTTGTTCCTTGCTTTCTGCACAGCATAAATCAATTCATCTTTAGACCATGGCTTGTTCATGAAGTACGCTATCTTATTTTCATTGATTGCTCTTTTGACGAAATCAGATTCGTCAAACCCAGTTAACAGAATGCATATGATGTGAGGGTGTTGTTTCTTAATAACATCTAAAAGTGCCTCACTATCCATTGCAGGCATTTTTAGATCTGTAATCAGAATATCAATTTTCTGTTTTACAAGGACTTTGCACGCATCAACCCCGTTTAATGACGTAATAATGTTTAATGGCTGCTTGCGCAACTCTCTCGTAATTGCATGTAGAATGTTTTCCTCATCATTAACTAAAAGAACGTTAATTGACGATTTTCGCGGATTCTTATCGGCGGAGCCAAAGTGATTAGGAATTGTGTTGTTTATAAAAGTCTTCATTGATGTTTACCACTTAATCAATCTTTTTAAATACAAAACGCTACTCATTCTAAATAGCGTGACCAATATCATTTTTTGGCTACGGTTTGCATGCTGCGTGCCATGTTTATACTACTGATTTTTATACAAAAAAATTAACGCCTTAGTGTTGATTTGCAAATTAAAAAAGTATTTTTGCGTTATGCAAAGCTTATAATGATTGCGTTCAGAATAAGATATACCTATTAGTGAAAGGACATTCTATTGCAAGAAAACTTGATTGTGTTCCTTACAATGAAATTTGGCTTTAATCTCTTTTAACGATTACAACAATCTTTTTTACGCAATATACTCTACCAACATATTTTGCTTAACATAGTGTGACATACTTATTAAGAAAGGCATTAATATGAAATTCATTGATATCACAATCATTTTTTCGATAATCGTATTCGTGTTTAGTGCAGTTGGCTCTGTTACTTATGTTCTTGATTCCACGAAAAAGACTGACCTATCTGTGCATGCGTCTACGGTTCAAGTCACAATGTCCATGACTATCGAAGAAAGTTATATTGAACACCAATATGCACAAACCAATGAAAAGTTCTTCAATATTGCCAAATAGTTGTATAACGACTATGACTAATTGCTACCTTTACTTAAGGCAAATACTTAACTAGGATCTGGAAATACGAAACAATCTCCACTTTTCATCTATTCTTTGATTGGGTGTTAATGTCTTGAAGGTGTTAAAAAAAGGCATGGAACGCGGTTTATGAATCACTATATTCGATTATTTTTTACCTTACTGTTTGCAAAGTTAAAGACGCGTGTTGATGTGTTTGAAACCACTGAAAAACGCTTTCGTGTGATGCCATGGGACTTAGATTTGCTTGGCCATATGAATAACGGTACCTATTTGCAAGTCGCAGATGTCGCGCGAGTCGGTTGGATGAATCAAACGGGCATTTTAAGTTTGATGTTAAAGAAAAAATGGGGAGCGATACTCGGTGGAAATATTATTCACTACCGTAAGTCGCTTACCTTGTTTCAACAGTACAAGGTGCGTACGAAATTACTTGGATGGCATGATAAATGGGTGTTTTTGGAACACCGATTTGTTGATCAAAGAGATCGCCTCGTTTGCAGTTGCCTCAGTCGAGCAGCGCTACGTGATAGAAAAGCTAAGAAATGGGTATGCATGCAACAGCTCAGTCTCGATATTCTTGGTAAGCATCAATTACCGGATTTGCCAGAGAAAGTGGTTAGGTGGTTGGAAGCAGACGATCACATTGTGCAGCGTGATAGTTTTAATAAGGTCTATTAAAAACGTTATTTGTTGGATGTTACAAAAAATTGCCTGCTAATTATTCAGTAGTTGGTTTCCCTCCAAAGCGATATATTTTGCCGTTTTACCTTTACGACCAGTTTGGTCAACACTTCTATTTGGCGCGGCGTATGTAGCGTCACTTCAGTCAAAACTACTATAAAAGAAGACCCCATTTAAACCTTGCTCAACTTTTTAGCGACATACCTTCAAATAAACCTCTCTGCGATGGTTGCTAATGAGACACATAATAAAAATTTCCATTTCGTTCTTTTTAATTTTTCTATCTCCAAATTTAATTGCAGGTAACGGCGCAGTTTCACTAGTGTATCCGGTAGAAACAAATTCAATAATCATAGATGGCAATGTCAACGATTGGCCTGATACCATTAAGAAAGTTATGATTGAACGTGAGTTCTCTGGCAATGAGATGCCCGTTGAGAGCGATTTCTCCGCCTATTTTCAAACCGCATACGACGCAAAAACAGGTGCGCTCTATGTCGCTATTGTCGTAAATGATGATTCGCATATCCATACTGAACCAGACCCAGATAAATGGCTTGAACAGGACAACGTAACGCTTTATCTAGACGTTCATCACACAGAAAATGGTAGCGGCTCTCAACTTTATTTAATGATGGATGACAACAAACTAATCAACGGAATTACTGGACACTGGGATCCTGCGATTGAAACTGCAACTTGGGAAACAGCAGATGCAAAAATGCGACGCAGCGGCACCCAATCAATTTACGAGTACAAATTTGAAATTGGCAGAAATACATCAGCCGGTATCACAGTTGGCTTTGATTTACTGATTGTCGATGTCGATCAAGAAGATGTAGAAACCAATACAAATGCGCTCTACATCTGGGGACCTTTTGGTGGTAAAAGCCAATCTTCGCGACGAGTTGGGGATTTAGTCTTAATGACCACGAGTGAAGACGCTGGCGTTTTAAAAGGTCGGGTTGCTTGGCACGATTCAGTGGATTCAACTTATACGCATGGACGCGTAAGAATCACCAAGAAAAATAATAAGGATTTCTGGTTGATATTGAATACCGATGAGGCTGGTGAGTTTGAGGTTACGTTGCCTGCTGGAGAATACGTATTATCAAGCGCCGTTTATGTCGTCGGTAATCCGTGGCAAGGATTGGTGATGCCAGATTTAACGTCAACTGTTATTGCGAACGTCATTGCGAATGAAACAACGCAAGCTCAAACGCTATCTATCAAACAGGCTCCTGAGCCCGAGTTAATAAAAGAAAAGGGCGTTTTATTTGATTATGACAAAAGTCAAAAAGCGGAAATCGACGCTACTATCAAATCATACATGAACTATTTTCGCGTGCCAGGTGCATCCGTTTCGTTAATAAAAGGCGGTGATGTTGTCTATTACAATGTGTTTGGCAATAAGAACAGTTTTACTGGAGAACCAGTGACTGAGGATACAATATTCGAAGCGGCATCAATCACTAAGGCGGTATTTGCCTATGCTGTTAGCAGGATGGCTGAGCGCGGTGAGATAGATTTGGACAAGCCATTGTTTGAATATTTGCCATTTGAAGCCATTGCACACGATGAACGTTACAAGAAAATCACGGGACGTCACGCGCTGTCACATCAAACGGGATTTCCCAATTGGGCGTGGCAAAATGAAGATAACCAGATCGACATCAAGTTTTATCCGGGTATCAAATTTGGGTATTCAGGAGAAGGATTTGAATACTTGGGTCGTGTTGTATCGCACATCAAAGGAAAACCTCTTGAACAAGTTTTGATGGAAGAAGTACAAATACCCTTAGATATGCAAAAAAATGTCTTCTTTAGTGATTCTGAAGCGCTTCAAGAAGTAGTCTCCCATGGTCATTTTGACGGCTATGCGGCAACAAGAGCAACACCGAGTGAAGTCGGCGTCGCGCATAGTATGCATACTGAAGCAAGGGTATTTACGAACTTTATATTGGGGTTGATGCAGCAAAAGGGGATGTCGGAACAAGGATATGCCAACATGTTAGAGCCTCAAATCGAGGTGCCAATCGATCCATCTGAAGGTGACTGGCCGTACCCCCAGCGTTATTCATTAGGATTTCATTTGATGAATACACCTTTCGGATTAGCGTATGGGCATGGTGGCAACAATGGTGATTTCACGTGTATATTTCATATATACAAAGAACACGATATTGCATTCGCGATTTTTACAAATGCAAATACAGGGACTGCCATGCATAAGAAACTCCATGAATACTTGATATATGGAAATAGATTAAAAGCAGATATTGAAAGTTTTGAAGATGAGTAAAATTGATAGGCTATTTGACAAGTATTACGACGCAAGTGTTTAACATGCCTTGTTACGCACGTGCTGTTGTTCCTTGTTTTATTTTAGGCAAGTAGTTCTTCAACATTAGAAAGCCAAGCAAAATACCGCATATTAGAGGTAACCAATTACTTTCTTCGTGAAAATGGGCATGCTCACTAATGTTGGGTATTGTCCAATTAAATATCTCAAATAGTATGTTTAGTAGATATCCCAACCCAATGGACGATGAACCAACGGCCAGCAGATAAAGGATAAGTGTACGTTTGCCCATTTCTTTAGAAATCATTCCCATCGTACTCACGTTCGTTGCCGGACCAGCGAGCAGAAATACGAGAATGGCGCCTGGCGAAATCCCCATAGACAAAAAGCCTACTGCTAGTGGCGTTGATGCCGTGGCACAGATATACATCGGGATCCCAATTAATGCCATTACTAGCATCGTAATTAACCCGTCGCCCCATTTTACAAAAAATTCCGTTGGCACAAATGTCTGGATTAAGGCTGCCATTACGAGTCCAACAAGGAGCCAAAAAGTGATATCTTTTAATAGCTTGCCCGTTGCAGAACCGAACGCGGTTTTTAATTTATATGCTATGGAAGAAGCTTTCTGGGGCTGTGCTTTTGTTGAGCCACAACACGTGGGTTTTTTCACAGAACAGCACGATGATGCAACGTTTACATCATTGTCTTTATCCTGTCTTGAATCACCAAAAAATTTAACTAACAAACCTGCATATATTGCACTGAGTACAGCTGAAATAGGTCTGGCAATGGCGAAAACGGGGCCTAACAATGCATAAGAGACAGACACAGAATCCACGCCTGTTTCAGGCGTCGCAACTAAAAATGAAACGGTTGATGGTTTACTCGCACCACTTCGTCTAAGCCCCAGTGCTGCTGGTATCACGCCGCATGAACACAATGGTAGCGGTGCGCCAATGAAGGCGGCTTTTGTAACAGCGCCAACGGAGCTATCGCCCATATGTTTTTGTAAGATAGAGACGGGGACTAACTCATGAATCAATCCAGCTATTACAAGACCTAATAGCAACCATTGCGCTGATAGCAAAAACAACGCAATAAAATGTTGAAAGAACTCTAGTGCATATGTCATCGAATTTATGCCTGTCGACTGTTGTAGAGAAACTGTTTAATGTCTATGCAAGTGTCTTTGTCAGCAACTTTTCCAGGAGATGATTATAAATTATTGTTTAATAGTAGTGTTCAAGACTTTAGTGTTGGCAAATGCAAGAGCGTTTTGTATTCAAAGTACGCATTTGGATAAATATGACAACGGGTAATATTCAGAAAAAATGAGTTAAATTATGCATGTATATACACACATGGTTAGCTTAGAATTAAGTAAATTATCGGATGTATTGAGTGAGTATTTTGTCTGACAAAAACACAAATAAAACTGAGTGGTGGCGCGGTGCGAGCATCTACCAAATCTACCCTAGGAGTTTTGTAGATGCCAATAATGATGGCATAGGGGACTTAAAAGGGATAATAAGTCGCCTGGACTATGTAGCTGACCTAGGTGTAGATGCAATATGGATTAGTCCATTTTTCACCTCGCCCATGAAAGACTTTGGTTATGACGTGTCAGATTATCGCGCTGTAGATCCTGTTTTTGGCTCGCTTAAAGATTTCGAAAAGCTCACGGAAAAAGCACATTCGCTGAATCTAAAAGTCGTTATAGATCAAGTTTACTCGCACACTTCAGATCAGCACGAGTGGTTCAAAAATAGCCGACAGAGTAAAGACAACCGTTATTCAGATTGGTATGTATGGAAAGAAGCTAAAGAAGATGGAACGCCGCCCACAAACTGGCAATCAATGTTTTCAGGGCCTGCATGGACATGGGATAATCGAAGAAAACAGTATTATTTGCATAATTTTTTGCCTAGTCAGCCTGATTTAAACTTCTACAACGAGGAAGTGCAGGAGGCGTTGTTTGATGTTGCCAAATTTTGGGTAAATTTGGGTGTTGACGGATTTAGATTAGATGCCATTAATTACGGTATGTATGACCTGCAATTAAGAAACAATCCTCCGCGAGAGGGCGTGCCAGAACAAATTAGACGCCCTGTGACTATGCAAAAATTCACCTACAGCATATCGCAGCCAGGCATGCCTGAATTTCTTAAGAAGTATCGAAAAGTGCTCGACCAATATGGCGATATCTTTACTGTTGCTGAAGTGGGAGGCGACGAGCCTGTAAACGTCATGAAATCCTATATCAATGGCAATGACAAATTGAGTAGTGCCTATAGTTTTGAGTTTTTGGCAATGTCAGAGCCAAGTCCTGAAAACTTGCGAGAAGTGCTTGGGCAATGGAAAGATAACCAAAATGATGGTTGGCCTTCATGGGCATTCTCAAACCATGATGTGCCGCGTGTTTTAAACCGCTGGGCAGGGAATAAACCTACCGACCAGCAGGCTAAGTTATATTTACTTACGCTAGCGAGTTTGCGAGGTAATGTCTTTTTGTATCAAGGCGAGGAACTTGGCCTTGAACAAACAGACGTTCCCTTTGAGCAATTACAAGATCCTGAAGCGATAGCGAATTGGCCAGATAATATGGGCCGCGACGGCGCAAGAACACCGATACCTTGGCATGTTGATGAACCGCATTTTGGGTTTTCTTCGGTTATGCCATGGCTGCCTGTTGATTTTCATCAGCATGTTAAATGTGTTTCTGAACAATTGAAAAATGATGATTCTGTTCTAAATTTTGCCAAGATGGCATTTAAGCTTCGACAAAATGCATTGCCATTAAAACTAGGAACGCTAGATTTTGAAGAAGGACCGAGCGGTCTGATTGTGTTTGTTAGGCAGTATGAGGGCAAAAAACTTTTGTGTATTTTCAATACAACAGACAAAAATGTAGATTACTCGAATGTTTCTAACGTGAAGTTATTGCTTCAAGTCGGGGATGTAAAAGCAGATGCTTCGTTTTTTCCAGCGAACTCGGGTGGGATTTGGGAAGTTGTCTGATCACAATAAAATCCCCTTTATTGTGCCAATTGTTCTCGCGGGAAAATAGAGTAAATAAAAGAAAATAACATCGCGTAATGGTAGTGGCTGTTTGGAATTAAGATATAGCCTTAGTGAATACAGTCCTATTACGGCAGCTGACATTGACATACATAGAAAAGCTAAGATTTTTTGGTCAACTGCAAGGAAGATGAACGACAATAGAATACCAAAAGTGAAAATTGGCGGTGCAATAAAACTAGGTACTTCGCGCAATGGGATTTTGCGGCCTCCAATTGATTTGATGTTTGATTGGCCTCGCCATATTTCTTTCTTAGCCATGGAGTAGAATGCTTTATCTTCGCCAATATGAATGTAATTGGACGCATCTGTATAAAATAGCTTACCGAATTCCGACACCCGCTGAGTAAACACATAGTCTTCGCAAGTAATGAGATGCTCGGGGAAGCCATTCGTTCTTGAAAAAGTATCTTTGTGTAAGAATAAGTTTCTTCCAGGTAAAAACTTAACTTCGCACTCAGTCTTTGCATTGCTTAGGGCTGTTCTAAGACGTTCAAGTGGTGGCGCATTTGCACTATTTTTTTGAATTGCACTTACAAGTTTTGCATCCGTTCTATCATGAAGCGTTTTCAGCATCGCACTGGTCCAGTTTTCGGCCAGTTCGATATCTGCATCGACGAAAGCGAAGTATTGCCCTGACGCTATTTCAGCACCTACATTCCGCTGTTGTGAAATGGTCAATCCTTTGTCTACGGTGACGAATTTGAAATTCGATAACTTATCATATTGGTCTAATTCATCGCTCACAGTAAGGTTTTTACTGACTACAATTACTTCAATAGTATTTGTGTCAATACTCTGCGCGGATATAGAGTCAAGTGTTTGCAACAACATTTTTTCTCGTCCCATGTGAGGAATGATAAAACTTACTAACACCTTCAGTTCTCTCTCCTTACAGGGTTTCTGCGTCAAAGGTGCGCAGGCAATCGTTGGATGATACATTTGAATTCATTTTATTGTTATTATCCCTTTGCCAATCGAATCAGGTGCTTGTAAACGGTTCTGCACCTTCAACACCATTGAGCAATGCTGCATTGATTAAATGTTGGATCTTTCTGAAATCTTTTGCAGTCCATGTGTCATTTGGATATCCAAGCAACTGCACTCGCCAAACTGACACCTCAAAGTTTACCTCGAAGTATAGGACGAATTAGTGCTATAGACTACCCTCTTTAACACTTGTCTATCGTTTAGTTGATCTAAGTGGTGATAAAAAAGCAGCGCTAGATTGAACAACTTGCTGTATGTATCACAACTTCCTCACCCAATATATTTCTTAGCTCAAGAATCGAGCAGAGTAGGCGCGATAAATATTTCACGCATATCAACAACTTTTTTTTCCATACTCACGACATGTAAAGTCAGTTATCAAAATACAATTTTCTGCTAAGTCTCGTTATGATTACTATTTTCAAAATACAACCGCCATCGCCGTTCTTAAATTAAAACGATACAGCCGTACAAAAGCCAATACGTTTTGTTAGTGAGAGAAATAATACCCTCCGTTACTGTAGCTGGGCTGAAGGTCGAAAATGAAAGAAGGTTCCTTGAAAATCTCAAAGGGTTTTACGCTTGTAGAGTTAATCGTCGTGATTGTCATTTTGGGTGTGCTTGCTGTTACTGCTGTTCCTCGATTTATTGATTTAAGTGGTGATGCAAAAGCAGCATTCATCAAGGAACTGGCAGCGTCTATTAAAACGTCTTCAGACAACATCTTTTTTAGATCCCAAATCGAACAAACACCTAAACAGCGCTTGTTCTATTTTAGTGAATCAGGATACGGTAATGTTGCAATTAATTATGGGTATCCATGGCCTAACTGGCATATGTCTTGGAATTTCATTTTTGCACATCATGACCAAGCGAATATGTCTGTGCATGGCACTGGGACTTCAGGCAATCGTAACGCTGTTTGCGAAAATACAGAATATTGCATCCAGTTATATAGGACAGCCGATTACAGGCCATCTAGTACAACTGATTGGTGGGGCGTATACTTTGTACTAGAGGGTATGAGCATCAACGATTTGTGCTTTGCTTTTTACGGATTGGATATCGTTGAGAATAAATCAGACCAAACGCCTCCCGTAATTACTACGGAAACGTCCGGCTGTTAGGCATACTTGAAAACTATGGTTTCATTATTTCCTTAACCTGCGCAAGCGCGCTTGAGTAATCTTTGTAATCGAGCAAGATTGGATGAGCGCTCCCATTATGTAAAAGCACCATTGAAGGAAAACCTTGAATAGGCAGGCTCCTTGCCATATAAAGCTCGCGTTCAAACTCAGATTGCAATTCATCTGAACGAACATCGCTCATAAATTTGTTTTCATCCAAACCTAATTCAGCTGCAAGCGTTAAATGGGTGTCAATATCTGAGGGGTTAAATGCCCGTAAATAATAAGCTTCCTGTATGGCGTGGATCATGTCTTTCTCTGCATCTTGCCAACGCGCCGCGATGACGGATCTGCAAGCGGGATAGGTTGAGCGGCGAGGGGTGTTCTGTGTCCAAAAGTCGTAGTTGAATTCGGTGCCAAGCAATGATTGAATTTTACGCCAATAACCTGCGATCGTTTCGCGCTGTTGCTCCGGCATTGGTTCATCACTATCCGGCGCTAATCCGCCCACAAGAAGCTGCACCTTCACCAATGAGGTCAATGCGTTTTCAAATTGATCCCACACGGGTCGATGACCCCAGCACCAGCTGCACATGGGGTCATGCACATAATAAAAGCAACTGTCTGGCATAATTGGTACTTAAAAAATTAAAGAAGAACTTCATTATATACAGCTAGATTTCCATCGACCATCGATTCGATTGAAAACTTACTTAATATGGCGTCTCTGCAACGCTGCCTTATCTTTTCAATTGCAATATCATCACTGAGAGCATGCGCTAAAAGTGTCGCCAGTTGTTCAGAATTACCCGGTTTAAACAGCCATCCGTTGTAATTGTGCTGAATAATTTCTGGCAGTCCACCGGCATTCGCTGCAATCACGGGGACGCCACAACTGTTTGCTTGGAGTATCGCGACACCAAGGCCTTCAGCAAAAGCAGGATGAACTAAAAGATCGAGATTTGGGATTATCTTGTGTAAATCATGTCTAAACCCGACAAATCTGACAATATCTGAAATAGACCGCGCCTTGACTTCTGCCTGAAGTTCCGTTTGTAAGGGTCCCTGACCAAAAATGAGCACTTTGCACTTGGGTAAAGATGATCTTGCTTTTTCCAAGCTGCAAAAAAGTGTTGAATGCCCTTTCCTTTTTATCATCTGGGCGATCATACCAATGACTTTTTCACCCTTCTCAATACCAAATTCTTGTTGAAACCATGCAACGTTTTCAAGGGGGGAAAATTTATCTGTATCTACAGCGCTATAAACCAAACGTAGCCTATCCGCTGCAACATCTTGATTTAACAGAACGTCTTTAATTTTCCTAGAAATAGTGATGACTCTGTCACAACGATTGTATTTAAGTCGTGAAGCTAAACGGGTTTCTTTATTGTCGACTCTTCTGGAGATAACAACGGGCGTGTTCGACCATTTTGCAGCCAATAAGCCAAGGGTATCAGCGCCGCGTCTCGAGTGTAAATGAACCAAATCTGCATTGTGTTCATGAATGAGCTTTTTGAACCGAAAGATAAATGATAAGTCGGCATCACCGCGCATTGCGAGCGCGACTATTTCTATGTTGTCTTCATTAATTTGACGAGATAGCTCGCTATTACTTGAACAGACAAGGACATTTTCAACGCCCTTATTTGCAAGACCTCTGATGAGGTACTGCACCTGGAGTGCGCCGCCATATAAATACCTCCCAGTTTCGAGGTGCAGAATTTTCATCGCTCAATGTAATACTTCTGGTCGTTTACGTAACTGTTTTTCCAGCGAATCAAAAACATTCTCTACCGTAATATCTTTCATACAATGATAACTTTTTTCACAAATCGGATGACGTCGACATGGGGAGCACTGCTTAGCCAAATAAATCACTTTTGCATACTCGCATCGAGTATTTAAATAGGGTCTTGTTGAACCAAAAAGCGCTATTGTTGGCGTTTTTTGTGCAATAGCACCATGTGTCAAACCTGTGTCTACACCGATTACAGCCTTTGCATCCTTCAACAACGCAATACTCTGATTTAAGCTTAACTTACCACAAAGGTGCATAACGTCGTCCGCGTGTCGACATAGCGTCTCAGCTTCAGGAGCATCCGCGGGACCTCCCAATATGAGTATCTTTGCTTTGTATTTTACTGAAAGCTTCTTGGCGAGTGACAGCCAGGCGTCATTGAACCAGTGCTTTTGCTCCCTTGTGGTAAAGGGACAAAAAACGAAATAAGGAGTATCACCAATCCATGGTAAATGGAAAGTGACGCTTTCCATCGAATCTTCTGGCAATATAAGGTTCATAAGGAAAGAATCCGTATTGCAACCAAGGTAGTTCGCCATTTGCTCATACTCAGAGCTTATGTCTGGATGATTTTTCTCTTTAACAATAGACTCAGTCAAAAACAAATGACTATGTTCTTTGCTTTTGAAACCAACGCGTCTTTTAGCTGATGAGAGCCATGCCCAAACAGCGCTTTTAAAGAGTCCTTGTAAGTCTATAGCAAGATCAAAGTGTTGAGATCTGAGATGGTTTATCAACGAAGTTATTGTGACCAAAGCGCTTTTAAATCTGCCCTCGCGAAGTTCAAATTTAAATTTTGATTTTGGAAAACACACAACGTGGTCGATCAACGGATGGTTTTCTACAAGGCACGCTAAGTGTGGCTCACACATCCATGATAATTTTGCTTCAGGATATCTTTCTTTAAGAGCAATGATGATCGGTGTCGCCATTATGATATCGCCGATAGCACTGGTGCGGATGATCAATATATTGTTAGGTGCATGTTTCAAATTTGAAGCGAATGACATATGAATGCGCACGACTGTGCGTTACCTGATTCCAATTAGCTGCGAAAAATACGTTGTTTGGGACTTTCTGTGAAATGAATTTTTTGTGAACCCTTGACGAGTTTCATCAAGTTGCAATGTGATGTGCGTTAAATCACATCACGTCTAAACAGCGTTTGAGTGTTTATGATTCGTTATTGTTACGCATGCTTATTTTGGTTCATATTACCCTTTGTTCTGATTAAATATCTTCTAAGGTCAATCAAACATCGGCATTATCGTCATCATTTGCTAGAGCGCTTTGCGCTAAAATTGCCGAGGCTGAATAGTCCATCCGTACATATGCATCTGGTGTCAGTTGGTGAAGCCAATGCTGCTTCTACGCTGCTATTCTCTCTGATGGAAAAATATGTCAATCATCATTTTGTGATCACCGTTACCACACCGACTGGGCGCGCTAGAGTAAAACAACTGTTCGCAATGCACCCTAATGTAACAATATGCTATCTCCCGTTTGATACATATTTAATGATGCGTTCTTTTCTGAAACGGGTTAATCCTGTAATTTCTTTGATACTTGAAACGGAAATGTGGCCCTATTTTTTGTTAAATGCGCAACAGCAAAACATACCGGTTGTTCTTGTGAATGCGAGGCTGTCAAAGAAGTCATTAAAAGGGTATTTAAAAGTAGACAAGATAAGCAAGGAGATGTTTACCTCACTGGATTTAATCTTGGCACAGTATAAATCAGATAAAAAAAGATTGGTTCGCTTGGGTTGTCAGCCTGAACGTATCAAAAAAATTGGGAACATCAAGTTTGATCTCACCATCCCATTTGAACAAGTAAAAATTGGAAAACGTTTAAAATCAAAACTCGAGCGACCAGTGTGGATCGCAGCTAGCACCCACAAGGGAGAAGAAGAGCAAATTCTCGCCTGTCATAAAATAATACAGTCTCAATTTAGTAATGCATTATTGATTTTGGTTCCTAGACATAAAGAGCGATTTAAAGACGTTGAGAGCCTTCTCGAAAATCAATTCGATTATCAGAAGTATAGTATTATCAAAGATAAAAAAGAGACTATCTCAGCCACTTCAAGCATCCTTCTTGGCGATACTTTGGGTGATATGTTTACTTATTTGACGCTGGCTGATATCTCATTTATTGGTGGAAGCCTTGTTAAAAAAGGGGGACACAATCCTATTGAACCTTCTTCAATAGGCCTACCCATTATAACAGGGCCTCATACCTTTAATTTTTCGCGTGTCTTTAAAATATGTTTTGAAAAAGGTTTCTGTACGAAAGTGGACGATGTTGATGCGCTATCTACGCGACTGATAGCACTATTCAAGAATGATCAACAACGACATGAATTGAAAAAAATTGCATTGGCTTTTGTCGATGAAAATAAAGGGGCGACGCGTAAAGTTCTCAATGCGCTATCGCCTTATTTTAGACATGAACCGCAGTTGTCAACAGAGGTCACCGATTCGTTGCCACAGCAGATTGAAGCTTCAAGGGTTATGGCAGAATGAGGTAGTGCGATACAAGTGTTTTATCTGACGAGAATTTAATACCGGCCAAATTATACAATCACAGCTAACTAACCGGAATCGCCTCTGTCATATTAATACTAGCTTTCCACGCCTGAATGCGCGTCTTAAAGTCCCCTATCAAATGAGGGAATGCGTCAATCACGTTGTGTTCAGAATGCGGGTCCGTTCGAACATCATACAGTTCCATTAAGTCTATGTCTTTATACCATCTGAAAAACCATCGGTCAGTGCGCACATAATAACCTTCGGCGCGCGCTCCCATGACGAGCGTATCGTCCCTGCGTTGATGGGTATAACCAACAATTGCATCTCGCAATTCCAGGGTTTCTCCCTCTAAAATCGGTTTTAAGGAAAAACCAGGTAAATCTTGGGGCTTTCTATCTTTTGCGACGCCTGCCATGTCAAGAATGGTAGGAAACACATCTTCCATTGATACCAAGGTTGAGGTGTCGAAACTCTTTTGAAGGTTGTTGTTCCAATAAAAGATAACCGGCGTTAAAAATGATTGATTATAGAGGCCTAGTTTCCCTTTTTCGCCACCATTGGCAAAATCAATATCTGTATGCCAATCAGAGTCCTCTTGTTTGTATTCGATATTGGCTTCCTGCACCCAACCATTGTCGTTTATATACACAAATATAGTGTTGTCTAGCAGTCCTTCTTCTTCGACGTGATCAAGGATCTGTCCGACCCCGTAGTCCCACCACGTGATATTTGAATAATAGAGCTTTGCCGAGTCTGAAATATCCTTATCTTCGTAGTACTTTGCGTGTTTGTATGGCGCATCAAAAGGGGTATGTGGCAGGGCAGGGCCATACCAAACAAAGAAAGGTTTGTCTTTGTTGTCGGTAATAAAATTAAACAGCGGTTCCATAGTTGTTCGGCCAAGTTCGACACCTTCTGCCCCCATCATCTGAAAAAAGAAATCATCTTTATCAAACTTGTCCATATCCCAGCCGTTCGTCATACCTTCTGTGAAGTGCCCATTTTTATAGGAATTTTCCCACCATTTGCCGCCTTGCCAACTGACATAGCCAAGTTCTGCAAGCAATTTGGGAATTGTGTCAAACTGCTTCATGCCTTCTGCAAGCTTCAATGTGGTCCATCTCGCTCTTTCTTTATCATCAAAGGTTTTATAATCAGGGTCATCAGCACGTTTTTCATCCATAATATCAAACAGCCGCTGTTGATATTGCACAGGGTGTAGCCCTGTGATCAATGTTCGTAGGGAAGGACGGCAATGGTTGGCAGTTGAGTGACCTTGTGTAAACGTCACGCCATTTTCGGCCAATAAATCCATGTTTGGCGTTACTACATTTTGATCGCCCATAAAGCCGAAGTAAGGCGCGCCATGATCGTCTCCAATTAGCAATATAATGTTCGGGTGTTCTTGGTTTGCTGTGGATGTTTTTGAGAATAGGAATATAAGGCATAAGGCCACGAATCTACTTTTCATCTAATCATCTCTCTATTATGTGCCATTGTTAATCACCGCTATCGGCAATATATGGAGTGCATGAGTTGAAGCGTAGAACGGCAGTAAATATTTGTTAATTAAAAGTTACTAAAAATTTCTAAAATTCTCCTCAAAAGATATAAAATTTGAGTAAATAGTCATTTGAGTCACCAATTAAATGGATAATGCTTGAGACATGAAGTACAAAATAGAAGGATGTGTATTGGATGAAAAAACGCGCACGCTGGTCGTTGGTGAAGAAGACACCAAAATACGACCGCGTACACTTAGTCTTCTTCTTTACTTCATTAACAACTCGGGAAGGATCATTAGCAAAGAGGAGTTACTGGCTTCGGTATGGCCTGATGTTGTTGTTGATGAAGCGGTGATTTTTCAGTCTATAAGTGAAATAAGGAAATTATTTAAGAACAAACATATTATCATAAATCATCCTCGAAAGGGGTATCAGCTTGTCGCCAACATTTCCTCAATAAAAGACACTGCATCTGCTCAAAAGCCTAAGATTAAATTACGAATCGGTATAGTGATAGCAGTTAGCTTCATTACCGCCGTTTTCATTGGCTTTTTGAAAGAGACAAAAACCGTAGCAACTACAGAAGCAGAAACCTCATTTGCGCCCAAAGTACTAATAATGCCTGTCGTGAATAACACGTCTTATGAAGAACACAAATGGCTTCGGCTAGGTGGTATGGACCACGTTATTGCAATATTAGAAGAGAATATTAAGGGCGCGTTCATCTACGAATTTGAAGATGTCATTCAAATACTTCAAATAGTAAATGCGCAAAATACGACAACAGATGTTCTTCTAAACAAAATGTTTGAATTGTCAAACGCGACTAATATTATTCAGCTGGAATTTGTTGGCAAAGCACTAGAATACAAAGTGGCGATTACCTTTGCGACAGCGAAGAGTAGTCAAAAAACGGTTGTGTTTGCACAAACTATTGACGATGGGCTTAATCTCGCGGCATCTGAAATTCTTAGACACTTTGACGCGCCACTTCCAGCCACAAATGTTAGCTTGAATAATGATTTTCTTCACACTTTGTTTGCCGAGGCTATGCTGGCATACGAAAAAGAGTGGGCATTGGCCATTAGCTTTCTTGAAAGCTATATCAGTATAGAGCCTAAATCTGTCATTGCACTGCGGTATTTGACAAAGCTCTATATCCTAAAAGATCGCCTCGTAGAAGCAGAGCAAATGTTGAATAGGATTGAAGACACCGGTGAATTGTCTAAAGAGGAGTTTGCGTACCACCAATACTATAGCGGTTTGTTGCAGAAAAAACGCGGGAAATACAATGAAGCACTTGATTGGCTTAATCGCATAGATGAAAATTTCGACACCAATCGCCCATCCATTTTGTCAGCTAGATTGAACTATTCAAAAGGTGAAATATTGCTATTAAAACAGGAATTTGAAAAAGCAAAGCGACAATTTGAGAAGGCGCTTAAATTTCACGAGTTTACTGGGAATGTTGTGGGAATAAATTCCGCCAAAATAATGATGTCAGTCGCTATGATTAATCAAAATGATATCGAAAATGCAACCGCGTTATTTAACAGTGCAAACCAACAGATAGAGGAATTAAATATCGTCTTCCTTGAGGCAATGGCTAGTCAACATCAGCATTTATTTAACTAGGCCCTATCAACTGCCATAAAAAGGAGCAGGTGGCACGGGCTTTGCCAGCTCTAGTCTACTATGGGTTGATGTAATTATAGGTTGATGCAATAAAAATTCGCATTCCACAAGAGAATTAATAAAACTATTATGCTTAAAATACTGATTATAGAATTGACTTCGCCTATTAATCATTCATTGCTGATGATTGTTTCGTGTTTGGCACTTTCTCATTTTTATCCAAATTTGCAAAAACTAGCAAAACGCATAATGTTGGTTACAGCATGCTGGTTTGTTTTATGCTCACAGTTATTCTTCAGTAATCTGTTATTGCTACCTCTTGAAAACTATGCAAAACCGATTCTCGCCTCCGATATTCAGCATCATGATAATAGTGCAATATATGTGTTGGCGGCCTATCATAAAGACACACCTGAAAATCCATGGGTAGATCGCTTTAACATGCCCGGTGTGTTGCGTTTAACGCATGCCTATTTGTTATATCGAAACAGTCCTCAACCAATAATTTTGACGGGTGCCGACTTTAGCACCGAATCAAAAAAAACGTTCGCAGATGAAGCAAAAAAATACTTGGTGAACCTCGGCATACCAAGTAAAGATATTATTACAATAAGTGAAGGTGATACGACAGCTAAAGAGTTCAAAGCACTATCGCGCCAAGATTTACCATTTGAACATTTTAATATCGTCTCGAGTGCGTCGCATATGTACCGCGTTTCAGTAATGCTCGAAAGGCATGGAATTACCGACTTTACGCTGCACCCAATTCACAGAAAGAGCGTTCTTAGCGAGTTAACTTACATCAACTTCCCAAGAATCGAGTCACTTCGATATACCCAATCTGCGATTTATGAATATATTGCAATATTAAATACAAAGTTTCTCGCTCAATAACCGATTAACGTCCTCGAATGCCGCCATACTGTATACCAGTGAGATCTGACATGTCGGTTTTGAACGTTGTAAGATCATCTATATTGAATTGGCTCAAGTGGGTATGGCCGCATGCCCTTGCCAAAATGCTCATCAACTCAATTGACGCATTGAAAAAACGCGCTAAACGTTCAGCGGATTCGTCGATAATTAGCCGAGCTCGAAGGTCTTTCTTTTGCGTCGCGATCCCTACTGGACAAAAGTTGCTGCTGCAGGCTCGCATACCTAAGCACCCAATAGCTTGAAGTGCGGAGTTTGACAGCGCGATTGCATCAGCACCTAATGCCAGGGCTTTAGCAAAATCAGCAGGTACTCTTAGGCCGCCAGTGATGACCAACGATACATCGCTTCGTCCTAATCGATTTAGATGGTGCCTAGCCCTCGCAAGCGCTGGGATCGTAGGAACTGATATATTATCGCGAAAAATCAGCGGTGCTGCACCGGTGCCACCACCACGGCCATCCAAAATGATATAGTCAACACCAACGTCTAAAGCAGCATCGATGTCCTTTTCGATTTTTTGCGCAGAAAGCTTGTAACCCACGGGAATTCCTCCAGTGTTTTCGCGTACTTCATCGACAAAATCCTTAATCTGAGAAAGTTCTTCCCACTCAGGAAATGTTGAAGGGGATATGGCGGCTTGCCCTACTTCAAGGCCCCTAACTTGCGCAATTTTGCCGTGTACTTTATTACCGGGAAGATGGCCCCCAGTACCTGTTTTTGCACCCTGGCCGCCTTTAAAATGAAATGCTTGACACTTTCTTACTTTGTCCCAAGAAAAGCCAAATCTTGCAGACGCGAGTTCATAGAAGTAACGGGAATTAGCGGCTTGCTCTTCTGGCAACATTCCGCCTTCTCCTGAGCAAATACCAGTACCCGCCTTTTCAGCTCCTTTTGCCAATGCAATTTTTGCTTCTTCTGACAAAGAGCCATAACTCATGTCTGATACAAACAATGGAATATCTAATTTAAGTGGTTTCTTGGCACTTGGCCCAATCACTACATCGGTGCTTACGGGGGCGTCATCCATCAATGGGCGAGTAGCAAGCTGAGCAACATTAAATTGAATATCATCCCACGTTGGCAACTCTAATCGAGAAACGCCCATAGAATCCATCGGGCCATGATGTCCGACTTTTTCTAACCCGTTACTGGCAAGCTCTCGAATAAATGACACATGCGGTTCATCGGCAGTGCCTGTATGATCTTGGTATTGACCTTGATAGCTTTCTCTATCATAGGGTTGTGGGTTTTTATCGTGCCAGTCAGATATTTCATCTTCATCGACCCACACACTACCGTCTTCAATCCAAGCAGAAAACTTATGCAGAACTTCAGCGTTATTGTATTCACTAACGCCAGTATCGAATCGATAGTCCCAATTGTGTACACCACAAATTATGTTCTCTCCCTGTATGTATCCATCAGCCATTAAAGCGCCTCTATGCGCGCATCGGCCATATAGGACTGACACATTTTCATCGTATCTCACTATAACTAAATCAACATTGGCAACCAATGCGTGGGCGGGTTTGCGATCTTCTAAGTCTTTCCAGTTTGCAATGCGTGTTTTCATCACCCTTTTTATCCTTGTTGAAATTTTTCTTGTTAGAAAGCGTAGTTACATTGCCATGTATCTGTAAAAGTCATAAAACAAAAGAGAAAACAAATAAAGGCGGTTATTTAAATATAAGCGCCTCCGATAGCAATGCTTAAAATGTTTCTACTATATTCAATAAAGCTGTGACTACTTATCCGTGATAAAAATCTTCTCGTATTATTTTCCCGCCTTTCCATGTTTGCACGGCGACTTGTTTTTGCACAACTCGCTCACCACCTTTCGGTGCCATATCAAATGTCCATTCAATCGCGGCCTTGTCACCGTCTACAATTACTGAACCAAGTGTAACTTCGTGAAAATCGTAATTGTTCACAAAGTATTCTTCGTATTCGCGATTGACTTTTTTCCCCACGCGTTCATCAACGCCATTTTCACTCATTACAACATCTTCATCGTAATATTGGTCAAATGTTCCTAAAATGTCGCCTTTTAATATGCCGTCAATGACCGCTTGAACTAATTCATTAGTATTCATAATCTTTACCTTTTCCAAAGTTGTTAAATAAGTATTTTCTACGGAATTGATAATAGATTAATTAATTAGAAAGAAATATTGCAATATAACGGCGTTAATATTCTATAAAATAGAAAGAAGTGCTTTTTACGTGTCGCCTTTGTATGATGAAGTCTAGTTTATTTTTTTACCACATATCGAAACGTAAGGTTGATTCTAGGTTTTGTTAATTGCTGTTGTTTGGGGACTTGATGTTGATAATTGTGTTGAAACTCTGGATGCATCAAAACAAGGCTTCCGTGATGCAGTTCGCATTGCATGACCTCTGTGCTGTCATTCAACTTGTATTGAAATAGACGTTTTGTGCCTAAACTTAGAGACGCGATCCAAGGGGTACTACCCAATTCTGTTTCATTGTCGGCATGCCAATCAACACTGTCTTCTCCGTTTCTGTAAAGTGTAAGTAAAACAGCGTTAAATCGACAGCCAGTAGACAATTCTATCTGCTTTTTCACATTCAGTAATTGCGGGGTCCAGGGCAGTGTTTTCAGGAGGTTGTCAGAATATCGATAGTGTGCGCTTTCTTGGGCATACCAAGCTTGCAGTCGGGGTATTTGAAATCGACGTCCATAAACTTCGATATAATCTTCCTGCCATGGAGTCATATTCAAAAGATGCGTAAACAAATTATCTGCATCAATGATTGATAACGGATTTTTGATAAATTCAAATCCTACTGATACCTGATTTTCTGATTCAAGTATATTTGCTTGATGTTTAAAAGAGCTTTGTATCATCACAATAAACCAACAATTTGTGAGCTATCCTACAACCTATTACTAGGCCGCTTCTTCGCTTTTAGTTTGCCCATCAGCTAGCGCAAATGTCTCTACTTTAGCTATCCATTCTTGTGTCCAAAGCGCAGCTGCAAGTGCGTGATTGTCTACTTGCTGCGCATCCATTAACGCCATATCGCCAATTCTTTTTGCCCCGCAGCTATATAGTGCATTTTCAAGGAGTTTACCGCCCATAGCAAATTGAGTTGGTGGAAAATAACTGTCGCCTAACGCAATTACTCCGTAGTATTTACCTGTTAAATCAACACGTTGGTTATCGAGGCCTAGATAAAGCGGATAGATGTTATCAGGCACTTGTCCCTGGTGTGCAGTCGAACTGCAGATTAGAATTATTTCATCTTTGTCACACGTTAATTGGGATATATCATGCTCCATTACAATTTCGGAGTGATGACCCAACTTGGTTATCATGGCTGCAGCTCCTTTTGCCGCCATCAGAGCATGTCCATTCATAGAGCCGACTAAAATTAAAAATTTAGCCATGTTAATTCCTTTTTCAACAATCATGTAAAGCTGTTAAGCAATTTTCGCTCCACATTTAAAAGTCTAGTTAATTAGTTTTTCAAATAAATACTGTATATCAACTGTCATTGACGACTTAACTTGGTTGTTTTCCAAAGCTGCTTGCCCATTATCTCTGCTGCGTATCCGTTTATTCGCAACATTGTCCTTTATGACATTGTCAAATGAGCCATTAAAGCGGTATTCAATTGCATTGGGGTAGTTGCTAATTGAATATATAAAGTTATCACTAATCACAGCGCTTTTAGCGCTTTCCAGAAAAATACCTACATCGGCATTGATGTGATGCTCCAGTCCATGATGGATAATTGCGTTTTGCGTTATTTCACCACCAATATGATCATTAGTGAGGTTGCCCAATCCAAAACCTATTGAGCGGTCGGAATTAATGATCGTATTGTTTCTTACAATAGTGTTTTTAGAATTTCGCCAGAAGTGAATTGCTGGCTGAGCAACTCTGTCTTCGGGACTGGCGATATTTTTAAAGACATTGTTCTCAACGATCCAATCCCTAGATCTGTGAGCGTTTACGCCTCCGACATAGTACTGAGGTGCGATGCCTTTTGTGTACTCAAAAGTACAGCCAGAAATTTTACCTCTATCGGAATAAGGGGCATTTTCTTCATGTGACGCACTTACTTTTAGCAACTGTTCATAAGCGTCTTGCAATATGCAATTGGTTAATGTGAAGTCAGACGCGCCGTTTTCAGCGCGCACTTGAATAAGATGATGACGCACATTGCGAAGCGTTACACCTGATATTGAAATGTGATCATGTGATACGTCAAAGATGAAACCGACACCCGTTTGCATTCCGCCTCCGTCAAAAATGACGTCTTCAGGATCACCAGTTGCACCAATCAAACGAATGTTAGCTCTTGGAAAGATCAGCCGTTGAGAAGACAAACTGTATAACCCCGGCTGTACTACGATAATCGCTTCTTCTTTTGTTTTTGCAAGTGAGGCAAAAGCACTTCTTAATTCTGTAACGGAACTCACAGTAGTGACTGCAGGTTCTGATGTGAAGGAGAACTGAGAATAAAATAGAAGACTGAGAACGATAAAAAATTGACGGGATGTTTGTAATTTACGCACGCTTTCGTTAAGCCTTGAATAACATACTATTTTGATAGTCTAGCAAGGTTTGGCAGACAAAGTTGGACTAAAAAACAAAGGTAACCTGCGTGTGTTGTAATTCAACTTCGTTTGCAAAGATAAAATTCGTATTACGCTGTAACGACACGTTGAAAGCTCACATATGCTAACTCGGACGCTTCTTTGGAACTGGCGCCATTTTGTTCTTGTTGGCACCAACCAGCATGAAACAGTGCATTGATTAAGTTTAGAACCCACGATGTTGGTATTGATGGGTCTATTTCACCAGCCAACTTTGCACTTTCAATTAACTCGCGAAGTGTGTTGTCTTGTTGCTCAGTTATCGCCCTGATATTTGGGCTATATTCAGAAAAGTATTCTAGCTCTGACAAGAAACGAAACTCTTCGGTAAAAGGCATAAGCACTTCAAATAACAATTCAAATGCATGAAGGTATGAAGAAGCTGAATCTTCAATTGTTTTGGTTTCTTCGTCAAAAGTTTGCAGGCACCATATTGCGATTGCTTCCACAAGCGCTTCTTTGGTGTCATATAAGCGATATAGCGTAGCTCGACCTACACCAGCTTCTTTCGCTATTTCACTCAGTGTAATCCCCTTGTTTTTGTTTAATGCTTTTATGCCAGCTGACATTAAAGCGCGCTGTGATTTGATTATTCTTGCATCTGTCATTATTTTAAACTCGATGTATATGAGACAAAAATGTTTCATATGTTTGCAATTATTTGAGACATTAGTGTATCATAAAAGGATGTGATCACAACTTAGGGAAAACAGGTGACATCCAAAATAATTAAATCGCTTATTGCAATTTCAGGGTTAGCATTGTGTTTATGGTTGTTTTCGGAGACAGCGCCTTCTGAAATTTCAACTAGCGCAATTGAACCGCTTCCAAAAGTATCTGTCGTCAATGTCAGTCCTAATTCTGCGCAAGTGACATTTGATACACAAGGTATTGTAAAACCAAGGTGGTCAATCGCATTAACTGCAAATGTAAAGGGGCAAATAAGCGATTCATTTGAAACGATTCAACCTGGAACACTCGTGAAAAAAGGCGATGTTTTAGCGCATATAGATGATGTTGAATACGTTGCCCTTCACGAGCAAGCAAAAGCAGATAAAAAAAGCGCGGCGCTGGAATTGGCAAAAGTGTTAAATGAACAATCTGTTGCAAAGAAAATTGATAGTACCGATGAAAATAACGAATTTCGGCTACTAAAACCTCATGTTGAGGCTGCCCAAGCGGCGCTAGTAGCTGCCCAGAAAAACGTCAATGCTACTGCAAAACAACTGAATGACACTGCAGTTAAAGCGCCATTTGATGCCATTGTAATGTCCAAGCATGTCGCGCCGTCTCAGTATATTGATCTTGGCGATACCCTCTATACGCTAGCGTCTTCTGCTGCAATCGACATTGAAGTTAATCTATCTAAGGAACAGCTCGAAACACTACAAGATGATGCGCAAATCTCAGCGACAATAAAAGATGGTGAAGGTCAATATTTGATAGCAGATATGCGTTACATCGCGCCTGCTGTAGATCCGCAGACTCGACAAAATCAGCTACTTTTATCGATTGACAAGCCATATGAGCGCGGTATTGAATTAAAACTTGAAGAACAAAT
Organism: Glaciecola sp. UBA2563; assembly: GCA_002340325.1. Taxonomy (GTDB): domain Bacteria; phylum Pseudomonadota; class Gammaproteobacteria; order Enterobacterales; family Alteromonadaceae; genus Glaciecola. Next base: position 42,754 of record DDLV01000016.1, read on the forward strand.
TGACGTCGTTTTTTCGAGAAAAGCTATAGATAATGCTGTTATTGCTCCCGCGTCCGTCCTCACCAGAGATAATCACGTGTGGACTGTTGTTAATAATGCACTCAAGTTAGAGCATGTTGACCTTGTTCATGAGGATGCAGAGTCGGTCATGTTCGTTTTTAAGCTGTCTCCTCATGAGTCTCGCACAATTGTGCGCTACCCCTTAAGTACAATGATTGATGGGCAATTAGTTAACGCAGATACAATCGAAGGAGATGATGTTGAACGCATTAACTAAATGGTTTTTGGACAACCCCATTGCGGCAAATCTGCTGATGGTATTTATTTTAATCGCTGGCATTTTATCATTTAACAGTTTGCGTGTTGAAAGTTTTCCACAAATCCCACCCTCCCAACTCGTTATTGAAGTTAATTATCCTGGAGGTACTGCCAAGCAAGTTGACGAAGGTATCACTCAGAGAATTGAAGATGCGATTAGCGGTGTCAGCGGCATCAAGAATATCGCCAGCGTGTCATATCCTGGGTTTGCTTCAATTAGGGTCAAGAAAAATACGGGTGTTGAACTGAGTTCACTATTGGAAAAAATTCGTAATGAAGTGGACGCCATTGTTGGTTTTCCAACGCGAGCCGAAAGACCAAAAATTTATAAAGATGCGTTTGGTAACTTAGCATCCTTTGTGATGATTTACGGCGATGTAAGCGATAATACGTTGCAGCAGGTGTCTACCAGGGTGCAAAACGCGCTAAAAAAACACCGTGAAATTTCAAAAGTTACGCACCTAGGTAAACGCAGAAAAGAACTGGTGATAACACCCAAACCAACTAAGTTAAAACAATACGGCCTATCTCATGCACAACTCACTGATGTAATACACGAATGGTCACTAGCACAACGAAGTGGCACTTTAAAAACAGCAAGAGGAAACATTATATTAAAAGCAGATAATTATGCCGACACGCTCCCTGCATTAGCATCAATTCCGATAATCTCAACATCACAAGGGACTGTCACGCTCGGTGAAATAGCAGACGTTGAACGCGGATATGAGAGTTCGGATGATGTTGTTCGTTTCAACGGCAAATCTGCTGTTGCGCTGATGGTATCAACGAGTCAGAAAGACAACTTGTTATCCGTCAGTGACGCAACAAAAAAAGTGCTTAACGACCTAAAAGCTACTCTGCCGTCGGGTGTTAATACGGTAATAATGGCTGATATGGCGCCGCATATTGATGAGCAGCTTAATCTCTTGGGAACAAACGCATGGCAGGGGCTGTTAATTGTCATTGTCTTGCTGGGACTGTTTTTGGAGATAAGACTTGCGATTTGGGTGGCAGTAGGTATACCTATCTCGCTAGCAGGCGCGATGTCTCTAATGGGGCTACCAGCATTTGACTACAGCATCAATGACATTACGCTGTTTGGCATGATACTGGTCCTAGGTATTCTGGTAGATGATGCTGTAGTGGTGGGCGAGTCTATCCATCGAGCTAGGGAGCAGATAAACGATCCTAAAGAAGCAGCGTTTAAGGGCGTACAAGCTGTATCCGTTGCAACCGTTTTTGGCGTATTAACCACAATAGCGGCATTTTCCCCCATGCTTTGGATAGAAAACGAACTGGCCCAAGTATTAGCTGGATTTTCAGCGGTTGTCATTTTTGCCTTAATTTTCTCCTTGATTGAAAGTAAATTTATTTTACCCACGCATTTGGTTATTCATCGCTCAAAACCTTCTGTGAATAAATTTTATTCACTTATCCAACGGGCACGAGAAGCTTGCAATAAGTCTCTTGAATGGTTCTCATCGCGCTGCTATCAGCCTACATTATCACTCGCTCTTAAACACAAAGTTACAACGCTAGCCATTTTCATCATTCTCGTGGTGGCGGCTTACGGAGCGACGCTAAAAGGTACGGTAAAAACCGTATTCTTTCCAGAAATCCCAGGCCGATATGCAACACTCACAGTTGAAATGGACCAAGACGCTGCATCGTCATTAATGCGCTCGCATATGCTGCGTATCGAAGATGCAATTTCAGCGACAAATCAAACCATGACTAAACGATATGGACTCAATCAGGATGTTGTGACCAAGTATCTCTTGTCATTAGAGCAATCGACAAAAATAGAGGCAACGATTGAATTATCCAAGAACGCTCTGGCTAACATCTCCAGTGAAGAGCTACTGCAAGAGTGGGAAAAACAGACTGGCAAATTGGAGGGCAGTTATAGTCAAAAACTTACCTTTGCTCAAGAAGTTGCGGGAGCAACCTACCTGACAATGAGCTCGCCATCACGAGATTTGGCCAAACGTGTCACTAACGAACTAAAACAAAGCTTGTCCAGTTTACCTGGTGTCCATGATGTCGCCGACGATACCCAAACGGGAAAACAACAGCTACAAGTTACGTTGAATCAACGCGGTGTCAGTCTTGGCATAACGCAACGCCAAATAGCTGACGTAGTGGGTGGTGCTTTCGGGTATATCGAATTGCATAGATTACTCGATCAAAGTGAAGAACTGATGGTACTTCTGCGTTTACCTGCAGATGGCAAAAAAACGACTCAACAGTTGCGCGAAACTCCAATATATACGAATGAAGGTAACTATGTTTTGCTCGATGAAATTGCTGAATTTTCTTTTAGCAGAGGGCCTCAAGCGCTTTTTCGCAAAAACAGGGATGAAGTCGTTTCAGTATCTTGGCGACAGAATAAGTCCATAGCGTCGCCATCAGATACGTTAGCCGCCCTGCAAAACACTATTGATAGATTACATCTGCAGCATCCTGATATCACAATTTCCGCAGCTGGTGAATTTGAGGAGATGCTCGAGGTGCAGTCAGGCTTCAAAAAGGCGATGCTACTTACGCTACTCCTAATTTATATACTGTTGGCAATTCCGCTAAGGTCTTACTGGCAACCTTTTATTATCATGTCAGTGATCCCGTTTGGTTTTGCGGGTGCAATTTATGGCCACGCAATAATGGGTTTATCGGTAAGTGTATTATCATTGTTTGGCATGATGGCGATGACGGGGGTTGTTATTAATGACTCTTTGGTACTTATGACGCGTTTTAACCAACTATACGCTTCAGGTATGCCGGTAAACAAAGCGCTAATAGAGGCAGGGAAAAGTAGATTAAGAGCTATTTTTCTCACGACTGTCACGACAGTATGTGGATTATTGCCTTTGCTGAGCGAAACATCAGAACAGGCTCAATATCTGAAACCTGCTGCTGTATCACTGGTATTTGGTGAATTGTTCGCAACGCCAATTACGCTGATTTTAATCCCGGTTTTGCTAAGTTTTGGTAAATATAAAAAGCCAATACCGATTTCCCAAAACAGTAAAGCAAAAAATGGAAACGATGGTATTAATCTTTACAACTCTGCATAAAGTACTAACTATGCAAAATTAAAATAAGTGAGGTTAATATGTTGCGATCGGTTGTGGTTTCTTTTTTCGTTTCTTTCCTGTTGATATCCTTCTCCAGTAATGCATACAAGCCCAAACCCATCGAAGATCTTTTAGATCAGGATGTTCAGTACAACCCTGCTATTCCAAAACCTCAAGAAATTACCGGATATTCACTTGGTGAAATTCTTTATCCTCCGCATATGCATGCGTCCTACATCGAAGCGCTCGGAGAGGCATCAGATAGAGTAGTGGTTAGTGTGATTGGCCGAAGTCATTTTGGGCGCCCAATACACCAGGCGACTATTTCATCACCTGCCAACCTGGCACGTTTGGATGAGATAAAACGAACGCAACTTGCGTTGGTCAAACCTAATGCATCCAAGCCTCCAGCTAACCATCCTGTTATCATGCAATTTACCTTTGGTGTGCATGGTTCAGAGCCATCAAGTTATGATGCAGCGCCCGCCATACTTTATTATCTCGCTGCAGCGCAAGGCACCGAAATTGAAACGCTGCTGAATGAAGCGGTAATTAACATCATCGTGCCGGTTAATCCTGATGGTGCTAATCGCATGGCACAATGGACAAACATGCATCATGCCGTTACTGCGGTTGCTGATCCGCAAAGCCGAGAGCATTATTATGAATGGCCATGGGGGCGCACGAATCATTACTACTTCGATCTAAACCGGCAAAAGTTGTTGGTTACTCAACCTGAATCAAAAGCCGTTGTTGAATTCACGCATCAATGGTTGCCAAACATCGCTGGCGATTATCACGAGATGGGGAGTAACGCGACCTTTATGTTTTCGCCTGGACCACCAGAAAGGCGCAACCCTCTTTTTAGTGATAGTGCGTTAACACTCAATCAAGATATGAACAGTTTTGTGACAGAACAACTTGATGGCGAAGGCGCGTTGTATGTGACCGAAGAACTCTTCGCTCATTTTTATTTAGGGTTTGGTTCAAGCTACCCAAATTTGATTGGTACCGTGCCTTATTTATTTGAACAAAGCTCGACACGTGGATTAATCCGTGAGACCGAATACGGTACGCTTCGCTATGACGATAAAATTGGTCAGCAGGCGAGGGTAGGGTTGGCGGTGATACGTGCCGGACAAGCCAGGCGAACAGAATTGCAATCGCATCTAATGGGTTTTTATGAAGAAAGCCGAGATCTAGCGGACGACGATCCTGTTCGCGCCTATGTTTTTACCTCGACGGATCGTGGTCGGTTATCGGGATTCATTGACATGCTCGGAACACACAGCATTGAAGTAAGAGAATTAGCGCGCACAGTTCGCGTAGATGATCGCACATATGACCCCGGCGAAGCCTATATTGTGTTGTCTAATCAGACGCACTATAGAATCATCAAAGGACTCTTTGGTGCAGAGATTATTGAAGATCGAAAAGTCTTTTACGATGTATCGGGCTGGACGCAACCACTTGCTTGGGATTTAGATTATTCTGAGCTTCGTGGGCGTTATTTCTCATCAAATCTAGCAGGAGATTTGGTCACTAGTTTTGACGCTTCTGCACCAACACCACAGAAGAGTTATTATGTCTATGTGCTCGAATGGAACAGCTATTATGCGCCAAGGGCGCTTTATCGCCTACTTGACGAAGGGCTCAGGGCGCGTGTGATCCCAGATGAATCGACGGTTCTCACAAATAATGGAGAGGTCTCTGTGGGGAGAGGCGCAATAATGGTGCCTATTGCTGGTCAGGAGCTCACAGCCGATGAAATATATGATTTGATGGTTATCGCTGCAAAACAGGATTCGGTCACCGTGCATGCTGCAATAACTGGGCTGACGAGTAGGGGATCAGATTTAGGAGGGTTTAAGTTAGACAATGTAGAAAAGCCAGAAGTATTGCTTGTAACTGGGCGCAGTGTTTCGTCAAACGATGCAGGTGAATATTGGTATTTATTAGACCACGAAATGAATATGCCGGTCTCGATGATAGATTTAAGCGAAATCTCAAAAGCATCATTAAAACGCTATACGCATATCATAATGCCAGGTGGTCAATACACTGATGTCGGTGAAGAATTATCTTCGCGTTTGGATGCTTGGGTTAACGCCGGCGGCATTTTGATCGGCAGTGAATCCGCAGCGCGTTGGATAGTGGCGCATGAAATATCAAGTGCCCGTTACATAGATGCAGACGACACTGATGAAACGTCCAAAGGTACAGCTGACAACAAAGATACCGACGACGACAAAAGTGAAAATGCAGAGGTTGATTTACCAGCCTCATACGAAGACATTGATGATTGGGATGCCGAGGTAAGGATAACAGGCGCACTGTTTGAAACGAAAGTTGATATCAGTCATCCTTTACTCTTTGGACTGCGGGATTCGATGCTTGCGGTCACAAAAATCGGGACGGACGCCTTTGCTACATCGGACAACCCATTTGCACTTCCGGTGCGATATGCTGACGATGATCCTCTTCTAGCAGGCTATACGAGTTTGGAAAATCGTGAAATGTTGCAAGGCGGCGGAATGATGCATGCTGAGAGGAAGGGCAAAGGGACGGTCGTTCTGTTTACGGATAACCCTGTATTCCGAGCTTACATGAAAGGCACATCGAGGCTTGTGACAAATGCAATCTTCTTCGGTAATGATTTTCGCAACCCCCAAAGAACCATTGATAAGTGAGCACAATCACGTAAGTGTTGTTTATTTGCACTAAAGCGAAATTACTCTCAAGCAGACCATTAAACAGGGCGTTGATAAAACTCAGTGCCCTTTACTTACACTCTCAAATTGTTTAGTACCTACTACCTACGCTGGCTTGTCAGCTTAATGATATCAATACGCCTTTTTTAATTTAGATAAAATTCGCTTCAAACTAGTTAATTTTGATGTACTGGGTAGACGTAAAGATCTGATAGTTTTGCTCAGATGAATAAGTGACAATTATTTGTTGACCGTTTGCAGCATATCAGCACAGTCAGATTAAGCATTCTTCTCCTGCTTTTATCAACTTAGTCATTAAGGGTTCCTGCATATTCTAGCAAAGTGAGGTTTGGTTAAAGATGAACATAAACAATCACAATATATTGCCTTTTTCATCAATTAAGCCGCGTGGCTGGCTTCGTGAACAGATGCTATTTGATTTAGAAAAAGGCTTCGTTGGTCATCTGGATAACCTGGTACCGGATTTGATTATTGACGACGATATTTACGGCGAAAACAGATTGACCAAAAAAATCAAATCGAAGGACGTAGGTATAAAGAACACAGGAAAAGAATGGGAAGTACAGTTCCTCTGGTGGAATAGCGAAACTCAGTCGAACTGGTGGGATGGTTTTATTCGCAATGTATTGCTTACTGAGCATCCGACTTTGCGATTGCGCGTTGATGACTATATAAAGTCCAAACTCTATACACAAGATAATGATGGTTATATCGGTATTTATGACGATGACCTTAGGTATCAGCATCAATCAGAAAATGGCGAACTTTGGGCACAGGCGACACTATTTAGAGGGTTATTAGCTTACTTTGAGGCGACAAATGACAACGCGGTGTTAAATGCTGTTATTACTGCAGTCGAACATACAATGATGCAGTATCCCATCGGTAAGAGCTTTCCATTCGCCATGCGAGATGCTGTTGCGGGTGTTGGACATGGGCTCATGTTTACAGATGTTTTGGAAAAACTCTTTCAAATTACGAATAATATTGACTATTCAGACTATGCCACATTTTTATACGCAGATTATGACCAGCACGAACAACTTGAAACTGATATCCAAACAAAGTCGCTAAACGATCCTAACTATCGGTTTAAAGGGCATGGTGTTCACACCTATGAGCATCTTCGTCCATTGCTGATTGCCGCCACTCATTCTAAGAATCCAACGTATTTGAAATCGCTAGAAAATTATCTGCATAAACTTGAATCTGTGCTATCGCCCAGCGGTGGTCCAATTGGTGATGAGTGGATTGCACAACGCGATGCCAACCCGGAAGGAACCGGCTATGAGCATTGTTCAATACAAGAACTATTGCATTCCTATGCAATGTTACTTGATAAAACAGGAGAAGCTAAGTGGGCAGATAAAATCGAATGGCTCGTGTTCAATGCGGCACTTGGTGGCCGTACGCCTGATAAAAAGTCCATCGCATATTGCAACACTGACACCAGCTATCAAATGCTTGGGCATTTAGATATGAACCAACCGCAGGGCGAAATGAGATTTAAGTATTCGCCTAGCCATAAAGACGTCGCGGTGTGTTGTGCGCCAAATGCTGGGCGCATTTTTCCCTATTATGTTCAAAGCTTTGCTAGCTATTCAGAAAATGGAATCGTGATCAACTTGTATGGCCCATGTGATATACGTGCGACTATCAACGATACAAAAGTAAAGATACGCCAAGAAACAACATATCCTTCGGAGTTTTCGATTACTTTGACCGTTGAGTGTGAATCACCGACGCAATTTGTCCTATCGTTGCGAAAACCAAACTGGGCAACCAAAGTTAGTTGCAAAGAGAATCTTAAGGAACAACATGGGTATTTGGTTATTGATAAATGTTGGGAGACGACATCTACATTCTCAATTGAATTCAAAGCTGAGCCAACGATAGAAAAGTTCGCAAATGACAAAGCATATGTGAGATATGGTCCATTGCTATTTGTGCAACCTATCGACTTTCGACAAATCGTATTGAAAGAACATGCGGTTTCAGGTTCGGATGCAAAATTTTATGATTACGCATTTGAGGCAGTAAATTCACAGATCCCTGACTATTCTATATCAAAGGACTCGACACTTGCGCTGTGTAAACATTCAGATATCGAAAACCATGTTGTACGCGAATTTAAGGACTTTGAATTAAAAGCACTATTGCACGACAACCATACAAAGACTTTGCATGATTGCACCCTAAAGCCAATGGCGTTTTCCGTTTTGCGAAAAGCATGCTTTGATCTCAAAGATGATTAATTGAAAAATCGCGATTGTACTTAAGATTAGCTCAGTTCTTATGAATTTTAACAACAATTCATAAGAACTGAGCCGCATTATTTATTGTTTTGTGAGACACCGTTAGCAATGAAATTAGCCGTTTGTAAACTGATTAATAAGCAAGACGACTGTATATCCATTTTAAATTGGGGTGCAAGGATCGTTAGTTGGGAGCTCAATCTCGGCAAAGAGTTTCGCAACATTGTTTTGCGTTATCCAACTTTAGAGAACTACTTAACTGACAAATATTGTTTGGGTGCTTCTATTGGTCTTTATGCTAACCGCATTCGCGATGCGCAGTTCTCAATTGATGGGTGCATATACAAGCTGCATCAAAACGAAGGTAAACATCTGTTACACGGCGGCGACAACGGGTTTCATAATCGATATTGGGATATTATAGACGTAACTAACGATAGCGTTGTTTTAGCTACTCAAGTGACCTCAAAAGAGTCCGGTTTCCCAGGTGTTGTATCTGTATCACTTGAGTACCGCTTGGATAACGATGGTGCACTAACCTGTAAGTTTCGTTGTCAACCGACTAAAACCACAGTGCTTGGACCAACGGTTCACCCGTATTTTAATTTATCCAGCAACGGGCTTTCACTTATTGATCACGAATTGTGTGTATATGCTGATGAGTTTACACAGATCGATGATGAGGCAATACCAACTGGTGAGTTTGTAAATAGCTCGGAGTTGGGATTTTTCGTTGGTGAATTTGCTGCTATCAACGATATGATGCTAGCGCGAAACATCGATCATAATTTCACAGTGACGCCAGAACTAAAAAAAACGCAAGCAGAGCTTGTCAGTCCGGATACGAAAATACGCCTTTGTGTTTATTCAGATTACCCTGGCTTACAGGTATATATGAGCGGAGCGCTGGGTGCACCATTCATGCAATATCAGGGCGTTTGTTTAGAGCCGCAATTTTATCCAAATTCTCCGAATATCGAGCATTTTCCGTTTCGACATACAAGCGCGGGCGACACATTCCAAAAAACTATCGTCTATAAAATCAGTAAGTATTGAGCCGCATAAAATATCGCTATTGGGAACCTTAATCTATCTTTAATGATTCTGTGAATTGACGTCGATATTCTCTAGGGGTAGAACCGTAGATTTTCTTAAATGCTCTATTAAAGTTACTGTAGCTTTCAAATCCGCATTCAATCGCGATATAGCCAATTTGATTTTGTGTTTGTAACATCATTCTGCAAGCCTCCTCGACGCGAGTCTTGTTCAAGTAATTGACAAAACTAATTTTCATCGAGTTTTTAAACCAGCGACAAAACGCTGGAACTGTCATATAAGTGACATCAGCAATTTCTTCTAGCGATATATTTTGGCTTTTGTTCTCTTCAATATATCGAATGACTTTATTTAATCGCTCTTGGCTTTTTTTGTCGAGTTTGTTTTTTGTAAACTCCACAGATGAAAGCTGAACAGGGGCGAATTTTTTTTCTTCGAGCACTAATTTTGAGAGTATGTTTAAGAGTGTTACGAGTTTTTCGAGTTTGGTCAGTGAAGAATACGAGTGTAACATTTTACTCAGTTCTGCAGAAACACAATGATACAACAGTCCTCTTTTGGCTTTATCGATTAGTTGTCTAATGGGCTGGAATTCATGAAAACTATCCGTTAGCGTTTTATCAAATTGAATAACTAGGATCTGACAGTTTTTTTCCGTTTCGCTAGTATTGAAATCGTGTGGAAGATCTACACCGGTAATCATTAATTCGCCAGATGTAAAATGTCCAATGTAGTCGCCGACAATCCTTCTGCCTTCTCCACTATATACATAGGTTAATTCTATCTCTGGGTGGTAATGCCAATTTGATGTCTTGTTTTGCAAATGCACAACAAATGATTTAATGGATTCAGTGCCAGCGCTATTATCAAGGAGTTCTAAAAAAGGCTGCATGTCATCTCCCGTTTGAACAGGGTATATCAAAGTAACAGTCTGTTAAACGTTACTACAATGTTTGCCTAAGTCAAAAAGTCGCTTGTAAAGGTATAGGAGCTGTCTTTCTCAAACTGTATCACGAAAGACTGTGTTCGAAAGAAATCACGTTGGCGAGTGAATCAGAATAGTGATACTTCCCCAGCTGCGCTGACTTTTGTATCTGTGTTGCCCTGCGCCTTTTTGCGCGTTTTATGGTTTCTGCGCTCGATATCAAAACTGGTATGCGAAAGTGTAAATACATCCAAGTGTCGATGAATATAATCGCCAAGTTTCATTAAGTCTGTCTCTGAAATAGCACAATCTTCAGCCGAGGAAACAATATCTTGGCTGACTTGGCTCATCTCTCCATTTTCATCAATGACGAGGCGGAGAAGTCTACTTTGTTCATTGATAGCGTTGCTTATATCGCGAGATTTTTGGGTAATATCAGTAATGTTTTCTTGTACTTTCTCAAAATGTTCTTTGACTGCGTCAGTATGCTCAACACTTCGCTCGCTCGTCTGCTTACTTTCTTGCATAGTATTCATCACTTCGTTTACTAGCGAAAACATATGCTGAATCATCTCTTCGATTTTGACAGTGAATTCCTGCGTTTGCATGGATAGTGCGCGCACTTCATCTGCAACAACGGCGAATCCTCGACCAGACTCACCCGCACGAGCCGCTTCGATGGCAGCATTTAGCGATAGAAGGTTAGTTTGTTCTGCAATGTTCTTAATCATGTCTACGACATTACCGATTTGTTCGCTGCTGTCTTGCAATCGCATGGTGTTTTGCATAGCAGATTCTGTTTCATGTGCTAGCCGGTGGATTGATTGAACGCTTTCATTTACGGCTTGTATGCTGATATCAATCGTCGATTGACTGAGCGAAGAAGCATCAGCAATATTAGTAATGGCATCAGTTACGCTCACAGATGCGCTTTCCACTTCTTTAAGTGTTGCGGAAATATCTTGATTGCGTTGATGTTGCATTATATTCCGTTGGCTGATGCCCATATTCGTATCTGCCAACTCCTGTGACATGGGGGCTAGTCGGGCTAATGATTTACGTACTTGTATCAAAGTTTCATCGATGTTTTGGTTGAACGTATTGATATCTGCCAACAGCGGCGTAAATTCGTTTTTGTCTTTCAAATCGAGTTTAGTAGTAAAGTCTTTGGTGAGAATAAGTGTTTTTACATACTGAGAAATTTTTGATAACGGTTGGCTAATGCGGGTTATATGTAGCATACAGTGGCCAACGAAAATGAGTACGTGCGCCAAACCTATAAAAGCAATCAATGATACTGATTGAGCATTTTCCTCAGCAAACCAAATAAGTGATACGACGGATATTCCTAACGAACAGAAGAAAGGAAGCCACCAGTAAAGTTTTTTAAAATGATTCATTTATGTAAATGCTCTTTTTTTGACGTTGTGAACAACTTTATGTGTAACCTGACTATTGGCTAGTTGTTCCCGCAAAGAATAATAATTAACAAAGACTTGCAATAAACCCCGGTATATTTCGATATCGTCGGCGTATTACTTTTCTTTAAAGATTTTCTAGTCAGTTTGCGGATTTATGAGTGTGCGATATGCCCATTCTACTGTAGGTGAGATAATCGCAGTCGATTACGTTTTAGATGAAAATTTCAACAAGTTATTTTGGCAACAATCTCGACTATTTGATCGGTGAACTAATTTTTAGAGTTCTTAAGATTGTTAAGATACGTGTTAACACCGTTAATATAGAGGAAGAAGCAGACATTGCATCCCGCTAGACTGCTCGAATATGAGAGTTAAGAGAAATTAAGCAATGGATGATAAATTCTTTCAGGATAGTTTTGAGGTGTTGAGAGAAAAAAGTGAAGCGACGGAGCTGACCTATCCTCACGAAACTATAGTTGCTGTGCTATCACACAAACAAGTACGAAAAACAGCCAAAAACTGGAAAGTATTTTCGTCTGATGCACCAGGTAGAGTGCCTATTCCAGAAGAAACCGGGATAAGAGATGTAAGGCAACTACCTATAGAATTGGACCCTCCTCTACATACCGATTACCGGGCGCTCGTAGAGCCTATATTTAAACAGCCACTACAGACTGAATTTCAGCAAAAACTTCAATGCATTATTGATGAAATGATTGGTTTTCTATTATCAAAGCGAGAGGTTGAGGTAGTAAGAGAGTTCTCCTTGCCGTTACAATCAAAAGCGCTAACACTGCTGCTAAATTTGCCTATTGAGGAATCCAATCTTTGGATTGATTGGGGTACACACGTATTTAGAAGCACAGATGGTGGCGAATTAGATAAAGGCAAAGCATCTAATTTAGATACTTATATTCGAGATAAAATAGAAAAAGCACGATGCGCAAAACTGGACAATATTCAGGAAAGCAGTGACGACTTTTTTTCAGTATTGATGAATTCAACCATCAATGGAAAATCATTGAGCGACAAGGAGGTTGAGGGGATAGCTAACCTTACATTCGCAGGGGGCAGAGATACAGTGATTAACCTTGTGACAAACACTATTTGGGTATTTGCTGAGTTTCCAACTATTTTTGAGAGACTAAAAAAAGAGCAAGACCTCACAAACAATGCAATTGAAGAATTGGTTCGCTTTTTCTCACCTCTGAGTCAAATCGGTCGTGTCGCCAAAGAAGACACACAAATTTGTGAACACGCAGTTAATGCAGAACAACGCGTCTCACTTTGCTGGGTGTCTGCGAATAGAGATAGCAGTGTTTTTGTGAATGCAAACGAACTCATGATTGATAGAAAACAAAATCCACATGTTGGTTTTGGTTTTGGAGCACATACCTGCCTAGGTTCGACACACGCACGACAGCTTATGAAGCAGCTAATCCCTACACTCATTGAGCGTGTAGAGACGTTTGAAGTTGTTGACATGAAAGAAAGTATTGAAGATATGGCTGGTATTAAGCGAAAGGTTGGGTTTGAACACCTTAATGTGAAAATAACGGCTAAAAGCAAAGCATGCAAAGTAGAAATTTGAATTTGTTTGGAACCGCGGAACATCGGATATTTACAATGTAACGATGGGTCCTTGGGATTATGACTACTGGTTTTTTTGGAGAATGAGTGATGGCTAAAATTACGTTTGTAACACTTGATAACGAAGAGATAACCTTGGAAGGCGATTCTGGAAGTTTGATGAGCCTTGCTGTCGAAAACTTTATTGAAGGTATTGATGGCGACTGCGGAGGCGTCTGTTCGTGCGCGACCTGTCATGTCCATGTAGATCAAAAAGATTTATCCAAAGTAGGTAAACCTGATCAAATCGAAATGGATACGCTAGAACTTGAAGATAGCTTTAATGAAAGAAGCCGGCTCTGTTGTCAAATTGATATTACCGAAGAGTTGGATGGTTTGAAGGTTTATGTAGCTGAGCGTTAAAGTCCATGCCAACTATCGAATGTTATGAATAAAATAAAACGATTAAAAAGCAGACTTTACGACATTGCAAATAGTTTAAAAGAACACCCTAAGGGGCTAGGACTACTGGGGTTAGGGTCAGTTGGGAAAGAACTTGAACGCCTTGATGAGTACTCCGATTTAGATTTTTTTGCCATTGTGGCCGAAGGCAGTAAAGCAGACTTTATCAGCGATTTAAGTTGGTTATCGAAGTTGGGTGAAATAACCTGGTGTTTCAGAAACACTAAGGACGGGTATAAATTACTCTATGCTGACGGCATCTTTTGTGAATTTGCGGTTTTTGAACCGCAAGAGCTATCTCACATTCCCTTTTCTGAAGGGGAGTTTGTCTGGAAAGATGATGCAATTGCCGAAGTGCTTAAAAACCCAGTGGTGAAAATGCCACAACCATGTATTGATGAAGATTATTTACTCGGGGAGCTATTGTCTAATTTGTACGTTGGACTTTGCAGATTCAGACGTGGCGAGCTGTGCTCAGCCATGCGCTTTATCCAAGTTTTTGCTGTGGATAGATTGATTGGCTTAATTGATCTATCAAAAAGAAATCCTGAAAATACCTTTATTGATGGATTTTGCCCGGAGCGACGAATCGAAGAACGTCATCCAGAAATTGCGGAGCTTATTCTTGATTGTTGTGGCGGCGCACGCGATTGCGTTGCTTCTGCCAAGACAATGCTGAATTTCTTAGAAAACAACTATCAAGTTAATCAACATCTTGTGAACGAAATACGTCTACTAATGTGACGTCTTCGATTCGCTGTATAGCTCGTTATTGGTGAATTGGTTGAATGCATTGTTTTCCTGAACGTCGACTGATTTCGCGCGCATGTCGTCATTTAGAGAATGTTGGGTATTTGCGTCTTTTCTAATTGAATTAGCTAGACCCTGTAGCTGCTCTTCGTTTTTTGTAAAGTCTCTTTTGCGAATATCCGATATTTTGGGGTCTTCGACGGTAAATGGTGAAGAAGTACTGCAGTAGCTTGAGAGTTTTTCCCACATTTCTTGAAGATGTTGGTCGTCTTCATTATCGAGAACGCTTTTTGAAAACTTGCTCCCAACATGCTTATTTTCTTTGGTTTTTTGATCCGATTGATGGTCAATATCAATACTATCGCTTACTGTTTGCGCATCATCACGTAGGTTCAACGTTGAGTTATTTGCGTTGAACGCTGTATCTTCTTCGACGTCATTTGGCAACGAAGCGTCGGTGAATGTAACGTTCGTTGTTGATGATGTTTTGTTGTTTTTTCGACGCATGAGGTTAAATCGCTTGATAACGAAATAGCCGATGCTTCCCAGTATCAATATTCCTGCGAATAATAATACTAGCGGCATGGGTATCGTCATTGAATTTGTAACGGGTGGGGGAGGTGTTGTTACACTACTTTCCTCTGCGTTTCTCAACGGCGTCCTTATTGCATTAAGTTCACGCTGAATGTCAAAAAGAACATTCATTTGTATTTCTGCATTTGTGGTTAAACGGTCTTTTAAGAACTGTAAATCTGATTTAATTGTCGCTAATTGTTCAGGAAAAAGGCGACTTTCTGCAGTGAGTTCGTCTATGTTAGCAGCGGCTTCAGATAGACGTTGGCTGATATCCTTTTCGTTAGATGCAGAAGTAAGATTGAACGTTTGATTAGAAGTAGTCTGCGATACTGGCGCTTCATCTATCGATTGTACCGGTTGTTGTACATTTGAGTTAGCAAATATCTTGGCTCGTGCAAACGCTGGATCTATGCTGCTCACATATCGAATGCTGGGTATCAAAAGTGCTGTGCCGCCTATCATTTTGTTGATGTCGTTATCAATGAATGCTGTGGGGTTCAGTTGAAAGATCGCAAGTTTCGTTTGATAAATGCTAAATGATTTTGCTTCACTGTAACGCATTGCAATTTCTATCAGCGTCTCACTAGGATCATTTGGCGTATAGGTCGACCCCGGTAACATTTGCATCGATTTATCGACGACTTGGGACATTGCGTTATGCACAAAAAACATGCAAATCGCAAACGTTACCATTATATAAAATCGCGTTTTTAAACCCATATTGACCTAACAATAACACTACACATCCTCGGATATTCGGTTATCGGCAAGGGGTGTATATGACTTTATTTTTAGTTTAGAACTTAATAGCCAATAGGTTTTACAAAAAAAATGTGTTTTTTAAAGTTCGCGTAATCTCATTTCAATCAGCGCTGGGCTAAACCCCAGCTTTTCATAAGCTCTTATCGCGGAGGGGTTTTCTGGATATACGGTTAAAGACGCATTTTTTATCCCTTTTTCCTTACCCCATGCAAGGAGTTGATTTATCAATTCACCATTTATTCCCAACCCCCGATATTGTTCGTCAACGTACATCATGGCCAAGTGCAGAAAACTGTCATACCGATAATACTCTTTAGCTTTTTTAATGACCGCAGCGCCGCACGCAATTATGTTGTTGTTATCTAATGCCACAATGAGTTCTGCGTTGTCAGATGTTACAAAGTCTAATGGATTGTAATACTCGATATGGCCTTCTTTAAGGCACTCATCCATTGGGCGCTCGGCATCAACAATACATTGTAAACATTGCTCTAGTGCGGTTTTGTCATCGATTACTGCCTGTCGAAATTGAATAGTTGGTTTTTGCATCTAACGACCACTTATAGCTAGGAACGAAACATATTATACTTATCAACCATGATTTGATAGATCAATGGAAATAGACACTTGCCAACCTCATTTATCGTTGTCGATGATTTTCTCGACCAACCACATGCGCTGAGAGACGCAGCGCTAAAATGCACATACCCTGACATCAAAGGGACTTATCCTGGACGTAATTCTCATGAGCGAATCAATCTTGAAGGCCTCAATCAGGAGGTTTCTCGAATTGTAGGTGAACCGCTTGTACCGATGACTCACAATCAAGCTCATGGCAAATGCCGTATTGCAATGGAGAAGGATATCGGATCGGCAAACGTGCATGTTGATGGCTCCCATTGGTCAGGCATTTTGTATTTATCCAAACCCGAAGACTGTAAGGGTGGAACGGAGTTTTTTCGGCATATCCCAACGGATACAGAAAGGGCGCCATATAGCGATAAAGAGTGTCTGGAAAGGTTTGGTGCGCCCTCAGCAAAGCAGTGGGTCGCTGACTTATTAGAAACAGATACATGCGATATGAGCAAATGGGAAATGACGCTACGTATCCCAATGAGATTTAATCGGCTTATACTGTTGCGTCCTTGGCTATGGCACACCGCTGGTATGTCGTTTGGTGATAAACCTGAAAACGCAAGATTGATCTATCTGATGTTTTTCGCGTCAGGAAGAAGATAGTTAAAAAAATGCCGCTCATATGACATAAGCGGCACTATCAACATTACTCCATTCTGATGGAATCAAAGAGAATGTTTACTTCAGGGAAATTCCCGTCAGCATCCACAGGATTCCAAAGTGCAAATGGTATTGAGACTTGATCGAGACTCAATCCTGCTGCAACTATATCCGCAACTGGAATGCGATATTCTTCCCAACCATTGCCGAGATCAGTCGATGTATAATTGACAAGGAACATCGAAGCAGCACTCGCATCTGCGCCTTCCAGTTTTACTTCGAGGTTAGCGACTACCGCTGGCTTCTTGATGGCGAAAATCAAGTTGCCACCGCTGTAGAGGGTTAAATCAACAGCTGTCTCGTTTGTGATCCATGCGCCGCCGAATGCACCACCAGGGTAGGCAAACTGAACGCTTTGTGTACCGTCAATAGCGTCATCAGAATTTGACCAACTTGGTTCACCACCCGCACCAAAGCGACTCAGCGCTAGCCCAGTGCCGAAGTCATCAAAACCAGCTTGAAGTGCTTGTGCGATATCCGCTACCCCTGCGGATCCACCAATGGTTTCTTCGCCAGCATCAACGGCAGGCTCTGGGTCCGGAGTAAAACCATCTCTTTCATAAACGCGCACATAATCTACATACATGGTTTGAGGGAAAACAGAGGTGTTGTCTGGGCTTCCCGGTAATGTGCCGCCTACCGCAATATTAAGAATGAAATGATGACTGCGCTGAAACTCCAACATATCATCACGTATTTCAAGTTGGAATGCTTGCTCGCCATTCACATACCAAGTGATGTAGTCTGGCGTCCAGTCGATCATGAATTCGTTATAGCCAGCGCTAAAACTCTCGTCATTGAAGAAATCTCTTCCGATAAAGTTATATTGTTGCTCGCCATTGACATAATGTACGGTATGGAGAGTTTTATCCGGTCTATCACCGGTCAGCTCCATAATGTCAATTTCACCAATGCCTGGCCAAATGACTTCAGTCGCATCGCCCAACATCCAGAATGCTGGCCAGAAACCTTGAGTTTCAGGAAGTTTCATCCTACCGACGATTTTCCCGTAACGAGCGCTAACAAGGCCCGAGGAATTGAGTCGAGCTGACGTATAACCGCCACTGCCGTCTTCCAATGCTGTTATCATCAAAACGCTGTCGTCTCCATCCATGCCAATGGATGCATTTGCAGGATCAGCTGTGTAGATTTGCAACTCTTGATTGCCCCAGCCAGGAATACCTTCAGCAGTACCGTCTCCTAATTGAAAACCCCAGTTATTTGTATCAATGGCTGCACCATTAAATTCGTCGGACCAAACAAGTGTGTAGCCATCAAGGCTGGCTGTGCTGATGGGTTCACCGCCGTTGTCCATAGCAACTTGTCTAAGACTTACGTTGTCGATATGCACAGTTCCTACAGCAGCGCCAAGGTCAAATATTATTCGATTGTTTTCATCCCCAAACGCAGCACCTGACCCATCATCAATAGCATCAAGCGTTAGTTCGATACTCTGCCATGCGGTAGTAAGTGCCACTTCTTCCACATTAGCAAAGAAGGGCGAGTAGTTTAGGCCTATTCCTGCAATAATAGAACGATCAACTGTTGCTCGAGCATCAAAGCTGAGGATGTATCTCGCGCCAAGTTCAAGCGCTCGTACTTGGCTGATATTGACAGAAAAAGCATCGCCAGCGGTGGTGACTTCGGCAGAGGCATAGCTATTACCATCTTCCATTGCGATAGAAACAATACCATCAGTTGCAACCCAACCGGTTAGACCGTTATCAAATCCAGCGTTTTCGGCAAGTTCATCGCCTAGACCACCTTGGTCGCCACCAACGACGCTAAGTTCAACATCGTCTATATGCACATCGCCGACTGCTGCGCCCAGGTCGAAGATAATGCGATTGTTTTCGCCACCAAGCGGCTCACCAGTGCCATCGTCAATAGCGGCTAGTGTTAGACTCACATTTTGCCAATCAGTAGTTAATGCGACCTCTTCTACGTTTGCATAGAAAGGCGCAAAGTTAAATCCAATTCCTGCGATGATTGAACGTGCTTGAGTTGCTCTGGCTCTAAACGTAAGCACGTATTCAGCACCTTCCTCTAGCGGCAGTATTTGACTGATGTTGACCGAAAAAGCATCGCCGGCTGCTGTTACCGATGTGGATGAATAGTTATTGCCATCTTCATCGGCGATTGTTACGACAGGGGACGCTACCCAGCCATTAAGGCCATCATCGAAACCGCCGTTGACA
>DDLV01000112.1 GCA_002340325.1 Glaciecola sp. UBA2563
CTTTCAAATTACTAATACCTATAATCTAATGAGCGATGTTTATGTTAGCAACACTTAAACAGAACATAACCATGTGAATAATTGTGAAATAGCGAGGAAAATATGCCCTCTTTTGATATCGTATCGGAAATTGACAAAGTAGAAGTTAAAAATGCAGTAGATAATGCCAGTCGAGAGTTATCAACACGATTCGATTTTAGGGGTGTTGACGCATCGATTGAGTTAAGTGATGACACCGTGATGCTAAAAGCAGAAGGCGATTTTCAGCTTCAACAGTTACAAGACATTCTCCGCAACGCTTGTGCCAAACGTCATGTCGATGCGCGCGCAATTCAACCAGATGCAGTTGAACGCAGTGGCAAGACTCACAAACAACCTATAAGGTTTGTCCAGGGAATAAACCACGAATTGGGTAAAAAAATAAACAAGCTGATAAAAGATAAAAAACTCAAAGTCCAATCTAGCATTCAAGGCGAGCAAATAAGAGTTACAGGAAAAAAACGCGATGACCTTCAGGCAGTAATGAAGATGCTAAAAGCCGAAGATTTCGGTCAACCATTACAATTTAAGAACTTCCGAGATTAAGCGTTAATGCACAACGATACAATCGTTGCTAGCGCTACATCACCAGGAAACGCCAGTGTTGGCATTATAAGAGTATCTGGACCAAATGCATCTCTAATCTCTGAGATACTGATAGGGCATGTTCCAGAGCCCCGCAAAGCGGATTACGTTCCTTTTAAAGATATCAATGGACAGATAATAGACCGAGGGATTGCACTCTTCTTCAAAGCACCGAATTCTTTCACCGGTGAAGATGTACTCGAATTTCAAGGCCATGGTGGATCAGTTCTCATTCAAATGATGCTTGATAACTGTTTGGCCACTAACAAAGCACGTCTGGCAAAGCCTGGAGAGTTTAGTGAGCAGGCGTTCTTAAATGATAAAATGGACTTGGCGCAAGCAGAAGCAATTGCAGATCTAATAAACGCTAGCTCAGAACAAGCTGCGCTAAGCGCTGTGAGATCTTTATCTGGCGAATTTTCGACAATTGTCAATCAACTGGTGACTTCTATCATACACCTGCGTATGTACGTAGAAGCTGCGATAGATTTCCCCGAAGAAGAAATTAATTTCCTTGCTGATGAAAAAATAAAAAATGCCTTAGAAAAGATCATATCTGAACACCAAACGACACTTAATCTAGCCCAACAGGGACGACTTCTAAGAGATGGTATGCATGTTGTTATTATCGGAAAACCAAACGCTGGAAAATCAAGCCTTCTAAATGCGTTGTCAGGAACGGACAGTGCAATTGTGACCGATATTGAAGGGACTACCAGAGATGTCATTAGGGAACATATTAACATTGACGGTATGCCGCTTCACATTATAGATACCGCAGGGATTAGAGAAGCAAAGGATAAAGTCGAAAAAATTGGCATTGATCGCACTTATGAGGAGATACGAAGGGCTGATAGAGTACTATTAGTGCTTGACGCCACTATGCAAAATGCTAATGAAATCTCATCTAACTTTTCAGATCTACATAATTTATCCATACTTCAACACTTATCTAACGAAAAAAATCTCAGCATTATCAGAAACAAATGTGATATGACTAACGAGTCGATTGGCGTCAAAGACGGAAAGCTAACCACCATCAATATTTCTGCTAAAAATAATTTGGGGATAGATCTTGTTAAAAAACACTTGAAAGAGTGTATGGGTTATCAACAAGTGGGCGAAGATCAAATAATCGCTAGAAAACGTCATATAACGTGTTTAGAAGCCTCATTTGAGCATGTGATGAAAGGTCAACAACAACTTACAGAAAACATGGCTGGCGAGCTACTCGCAGAAGAACTTAGAATTTCACAACAGTTTCTAAATGAAATAACCGGAGAATTTACCTCCGATGATCTCCTTGGCGAAATATTTTCCTCGTTCTGCATCGGCAAGTGACCGACCCTCACACTTAATTAACGATCTCTGTCATAACGATCCGTTACTCTATATAATCACCGTTATGCAAACAACACTTTGTGACGCGCTTTTATACTAACATGCATTTTGAAATTATTGTTGGCTCGGTGTTAGGTGCAAGTGAATACGTGGCAGATGCAGTGGAACAATTTCTAAATGATAAAAACCACACTTGCCAAATTCATTTAAATCCTTCGCTTGTAGAAATTCCTCAAGATAAAAGATGGATAATTATTTGTTCCACCCACGGAGCAGGTGAATTACCAGAAAACATACAAGCATTTGCAGGTGAATTAGACAACATAAAACTGTCTAATAAATGCTTAATTATCGGACTTGGAGACATTAGTTATGACACGTTTTGCCAAGGTTCAATAACGATGCAAGAAAAGCTCGAATCATCCGGCTCACAGATTATGTTACCACCTTTACATATAGACGTATTGAATCATCCTGTGCCGGAAGAATACGCAATAGAATGGTTAAATGACAACTTCTCAGCAATTGAATAACGCCGAAATAAGTGCGTTGAAAGAGAACCTCAGCAATGAAGCTAGAGTATTGTATTTATTGTACTTTTGCCAAGAATATGCACCAAAATCACAAAAAGTCACAGTAAAAAATCAGCAAATTATGGCGTTACTTAACGGCAAGCAAAATACTATAACAAGAGGAAGACAGATTACCTCTCTGTTAATAGAACTCAAAGATTATGGACTTATTTCGACCGATGAACCGATAGATCGTAGTAAGACTATGAATAACCAAAGTGTCAGTTTGCCATTAAAAACAAATGTAACTACCAAGGAATACTTTTGCCTATGGGCTAGATGGCGTCCCGACGTTAATGACATTGAACAGCTGTCTGAGCTTGTTGGTTTAATTGACGCTACATATACTGAAGAGGAGATAGGTGAATTTATCGCATACTGGTTAACGCGAAATGAAATTCAATTGACTTCATTTCAATGGACACAAAAGCTAGTCACCTACCTTAAGCAGCGACGATTACGCAAACCCAAACACCACGAAGATGCTAAACGTGGGCACCAATACGCAACGCCCGAGAGTGCCCTGCATGTTGATGATAACGTAAAAAGTCTAATCGCCAAATATAACAAATAATATGTACGACGACCCTTAATTAAAATGAAGAGCATTAATCAACAATTAAAAAACGTTGCAGATTCTCTCGGAAAATCAATTAGCAGCGAACAATCATCACCTGAAACCAACCTTTTGTCATATACCCAAAGGAGAGCGCTGTACGCTGAACAAGCGAACAGAGAAATACAGGAACTGCAAAGGAAATCAAGACAATCTAGAATTGAACTATTATTGGGCGCATCTGAATTAAACCCCAATTGGACGTTCGATAAGTTACATGAAGATAGTCAGGACGCAAGAGAAGCAATCGATATGGCAAGTGCATTTATCGCTGCACATAGCGATAAAGACTGGCGCAACAGTCGAGCCCATTTAATGCTTTTTTTTGGGGATTACGGGCGCGGAAAATCTCATATTGCAGGTGCAATAGCTCATCAACTCATTGAAAAATATGAAGTAACTGTATTGTATCGACAGCTTCAATCACTGCTTGAAATGCGATTTTTTTCATATGATTTCTCAGCAGACGACGACGCACCTGAACAGTTTAGAGAAATTTCAAGACAATTGCTTGATGTTGAATTGCTTATTTTGGACGAAGTTTGCGTTAACCAAACATTACTCAAACCAAACGCGCAAAGTTGGTTAGGCAATTTACTACGACAACGCGCTTTAAAGAAAAAGAACTGTATCCTCATTACAAACCACACAACTCAGGACCTTGCCAAAGCACTCGGAAAATACTGTTTTGAATCCCTCAAAGAATACGAGACTTATCAAGTTCACTTTCAGGGACCCAGCAGAAGAGATGGTTTGTCAGACACAATTGCAAATAATCAATACGAACCCAATCGACTGTAAAATTCACGCAGTGTATTTAGCGAAAATTTACGATCAAAATGATCTTTTTTAGTTGAATATTTTGTGGATAACACGCGTAGAAGTCGGTTAATAACCTCAGTACTGTTTGTTTATAAACTGACACTTACAAATTGATGTGTATAACTAAGCACCTTATCCTCAGAAAGCCCGTTGTTTATTCAGTATTTATATACGCTTTATACATTTAATAAAACATTGATTAATATACGATAATTTGCTTTTTTTAAGGTTATCCACACCCTTAATAAATATAATAATAAACATTATATATTTATATAATTATATTTACTTGAGCGCCCAAACGCTTGTTCAAAATATAACCATTCCTTTTAAATTATCTATCAGGTAAACTACGCGACCTTTAATTAAGAACCAACTTAGCTGTTGAAAAGAAAATGTACTTCGCTGAATCATTTGACGTAATTGTTATTGGTGGTGGGCACGCCGGAACCGAGGCTGCTTTGGCTTCATCACGTATTGGCGCAAAAACACTGCTGTTAACTCACAGTATTGATACTTTGGGACAGATGTCATGCAATCCAGCTATTGGCGGCATTGGCAAAGGACATCTCGTCAAAGAAATTGATGCGCTCGGTGGTGCGATGGCGACTGCTATTGACCATGCTGGCATACAATTTAGAACACTTAATTCGTCAAAAGGACCGGCAGTTCGTGCAACTCGAGCGCAAGCTGACAGGTCATTGTATCGACAACACATTAGGCAGATGCTTGAGACGCAGCATAATTTGTCTATTTTTCAACAATCGTGTGATGATTTAATCGTAGATAATGGACGCGTATGCGGTGTTGTAACGCAAATGGGATTAAAATTTAGAGCCCCTACCGTCGTTCTTACCGTTGGTACTTTCTTAGGTGGGACAATCCATATTGGATTAGAGAATTACAAAGGCGGTCGTGCTGGCGACCCACCGTCAATTGCGCTTGCCGATCGACTTCGGGAATTGCCATTTCGAGTAGACCGGCTCAAAACTGGAACACCGGCGCGGCTCGATAGTAGGACGCTTGATTTTTCCGTGATGCAAGAGCAGCCAGGGGATCGACCCCTGCCGGTGTTTTCATTTATGGGCAAAGTGTCTCAGCATCCCAAGCAAATCAGCTGTTATATTACTCATACAAATGAAACAACGCATGAGATTATTCAATCTGGTTTAGATAGATCGCCGATGTATACCGGCGTTATTGAAGGCGTGGGACCGCGTTATTGCCCGTCGATAGAAGACAAAGTCATGCGATTCGCTGATAAATCTTCCCATCAAATCTTTGTAGAACCCGAAGGTTTGAATAGCATTGAGATTTATCCCAACGGGATCTCCACAAGTTTGCCATTTGATGTCCAAAGCAGGTTAATTCACTCTATTAAAGGATTCGAGCACGCGCATATTATTCGACCAGGTTATGCAATTGAATATGATTTCTTTGATCCCAGAGACTTAAAACAAACACTTGAAACAAAGTTCATTAATGGCTTGTTTTTCGCAGGGCAAATCAATGGCACCACAGGTTATGAGGAAGCTGGTGCGCAAGGGCTGTTGGCTGGCGCCAATGCTGCTCTACAAAGTCAGTCTAAAGACTCGTTGGTACTTAAACGAGACCAGGCATATATCGGTGTCTTAATAGATGATCTGGCTACGCTTGGAACAAAAGAGCCATATCGAATGTTTACCAGCAGAGCGGAATATCGATTGTTACTGCGCGAAGACAATGCAGACGTTCGCTTAACTGAAATCGGTCGGCAATTGGGATTGGTGTGTGAACAACGCTGGCGAACTTTCCAGACCAAAATGGAAAGCGTTGAAAGAGAAAAGCAACGTTTGGCGTCTACATGGGTTTACCCTACTCACACCAGTGTCAATGCGCTCAACCAGCATTTGAAAAATCCCATTAGTAAAGAAGCTACCTTGGAAGACCTTATACGTCGACCCGAAATGACCTATGGTCAGTTGACAAGCATTGATGGTTTTGGTCCGGCATTAACGGATGATAAAGCGGCTGAACAGGTGGAAATTCAAATCAAGTATGCGGGTTACATCGCCAGACAGCTGGAAGAAATCGCAAAGACTCGACGACATGAAACCACTGTACTCCCTGAAGACTTTGATTTTTCAGTTGTTTCTGGGTTATCTAACGAAGTAGTGAGTAAATTAGAAAGCGCTCGACCAGAAACAATTGGGCAAGCATCACGGATTTCTGGCATTACGCCGGCTGCTATCTCGTTGCTCTTGGTATATCTAAAGAAGCACCAGATGATGCGTAAATCCGCATAAAAATTTTGAAGTGATGTTATCTTTGCCCGCTTAACGCCCTTTGCTCTAAATAACCATTATAGATTTGTTATCGCCTATGTCTTTACAATCAACTTTACGTACATTGGTCAGTCAAACGGACTTGTCAGTGTCTGATGTACAAATTGAGAAGTTGATAACATTCGTCGAACTTATTGAAAAGTGGAATAAAACTTATAATCTCAGTTCAATAAAACAGCCACAAGAGATGCTGGTTAAGCATATATTGGATTCTATCGTCGTCACGCCCCACCTTATAGCCGATAAAATTCTTGATGTAGGCACGGGTCCAGGATTACCCGGTATCCCTTTAGCAATCATGTATCCAGACAAAACCTTTACACTGGTTGATTCACTAGGCAAACGAATGCGGTTTGTAAAACAAGCTGTTTTCGAACTAAACTTAGACAACGTTACGCCTTTACAAACGCGAATCGAATCACTGCAAAGTGGTAATTTTGACTGTATCATTAGCAGGGCTTTTGCTTCAGTGGGTGATTTTGTTAAATTAAGTGAGCACTTACTAACTAATAATGGGCACTTTCTTGCGCTTAAAGGGCAAATACAAAACGAAGAGATTTCATCGTTGCCAAAAGACTTTTTAGTAGCACAAACTACACCCCTTTTGGTACCATCGCTTAACGGGGAGCGTCATCTTTTAAAAATCGTCCGCCGTTGCACCTCGTAATAATCACTAGGATCCATTTTGGCTAGAGTAATTTCCATTGCAAATCAAAAAGGTGGAGTTGGAAAGACGACCACCGCAGTCAATGTATCAGCTTCAATGGCTGCTACCAGAAGACGAGTCTTGCTGATTGACCTTGATCCACAAGGCAATGCAACTACGGGTTCAGGCGTCGATAAATATGAGGTTGAAAACACCTGTTACGAATTATTAATAGAAGATTTACCGGCAAATAAGGTCATCGTGCCAATCACATCTGGAAAATATCATTTGATCGCAGGCAATTCAGATGTGACTGCAGCAGAAATAAAGTTAATGGAATTATATGCTAGGGAGTTACGTCTGCGAAATGCGCTAGAAGCCGTACGAAATGATTATGATTACATTTTTATCGATTGTCCGCCCTCTCTAAACTTACTTACCGTTAATGCGCTAGCAGCATCCGACTCAGTGCTAGTGCCAATGCAATGTGAATACTATGCGTTGGAAGGGTTAACCGCATTGATGGATACTATTCAAAAATTGGCATCCGTGGTAAACCCAGACCTTAAGATAGAAGGTGTATTGCGCACGATGTATGACCCTCGAAATCGACTTGCAAACGACGTATCTGAACAATTGAAACGACATTTTGGGGATCAGATGTATCGAACCGTAATCCCTCGTAATGTGAGACTTGCAGAAGCACCAAGTCACCGCACACCCGCCATGTACTATGATAAATCTTCAACAGGGTCCAAAGCGTATTTAGCGCTGGCAGGCGAGATCATTAGGCGAGAGAAAAAAGCAAAGGCTCAAGCAAAAGCTGCGGCATCATAAAAAATACAGGAAATAATGCTTATGCCACCAAAACACAAAGGATTAGGTCTTGGCTTGGAGACACTCCTATCAACTAGCCAAAAAAATTCGAATAAACAAGCTGCATCAATTGATGATGGTCAAGAAAGCGAGTTACAGGACTTACCTATCGAATTCCTCGCACCTGGTAAATATCAGCCACGAAAAGATATGGCAGCAGAGGCATTGGATGAATTAGCAGCGTCAATCAAGGCGCAAGGTATCATACAGCCAATTGTTGTCAGGTTAACATCTAAAGACAATTATGAAATAATCGCCGGCGAACGTCGTTGGCGGGCGGCGCAGCTGGCCAAACTCGAAACAGTGCCTTGTTTAGTCAAGGAAATCGAAGACAACGCCGCTATTGCCATGTCTCTAATCGAGAATATTCAACGCGAAGATCTCAATGCGATGGAAGAGGCACAAGCACTTGAACGATTACTAACTGAGTTTTCGCTCACCCATCAAGAAGTTGCCGAAGCAGTTGGTAAATCACGGACTACTGTTACCAATATCCTGCGTTTGAATGGGTTAGAGCCCTCAGTAAAACGGCTCGTAGAACACGGTGATATTGACATGGGGCATGCTAGAGCTTTATTGGCTGTAGAAGGCTCAGACCAATCAATGCTTGGAAAGCAAGTCGCTGAAAAAAGCATGACTGTTAGAGAAACTGAAAACCTTGTCAAAAAGTTTTTGGAGGCCGACCAAAATAAAGAAACAGCAACAGATTCACCTTCCACTTCACTCGATCCCGACGTAAAAAGATTAGCCAACAGTCTTACAGACAAGTTTGGTGCACCTGTTAAGATAGCGCACAACAAGAAAGGTAAGGGCAAAGTCACGATTGAGTTTTCCAGTCTTGACCAGCTAGATGGCATCCTTGCCCACATGAAAAACGAGCAATAACTTTATCCATTTCGATCTTTTTTTGTTCGTTTATTTGGGCAGATAATACTTTTGGCAGACATTAGTATTATTAAAAAAATAAATGCATAAAAAGGTCTTAATAACCCTTCTTTATGGTTGAATTTTTTAGGATTCACAGTATACTTTTCGCGCTTTTTATTTAGTATTTTCCAAACGTGTGTAGATGGAATGAGCGCAAAGTTAACGACACCAGGAAGAGTACTCGCCTTTAAAGGAATCGTCGTTCAACTGATAGTCTCCCTAGCACTGTTAATAGTAGCGGTGTTTTTTTGGCCTACATATGTGATTTCGGTAATCATCGGCGTTATGGCGTTTGTGATACCGCATAGTTTTTTTGCATATTGGTTATTTCGATATGCGGGAGCAACCAAGAATGAATTGGTTGCCCGGAGTTTGAGCCAGGGAATGAAAATTAAAATGGCTCTCACCTCAATTTTTTTTATTATCGCCTTTGCGCTACTTGCGGTTGATCCGCTCTTTATGTTGAGTGCCTACGCGATAATTATGGTCAGTCAGTGGACGGCCATGTTCTGTCTGGATTCTTCTACCACTTAAACTGTGCGTAACTAGATCATTGTACAGAGCGATGAAAAGAATTTTAAATTACACAATCTGGGGTAACTAATGGCGTACGATAGTACAGAAGCTTACATCAAACACCATTTAACCAACGCGCAAATGTGCATGACTGACGATGGGATTGGTTTTAATTACGCATGTAAGGAAGCTGGTTTTTGGGTTTGGCATATAGATACACTTGCAGTATCTATCTTTTTGGGCTTGGTTTTTCTTTTCATTTTCCGAAGCGTAGCTAAAAGTGCTACCTCCGGAGTGCCTGGCAAGATGCAGGCATTTGTCGAACTCATTTATGACTTCGTCGACGATAACGTCAAAAGCACTTTCCACGGTAAAAGCGCACTGATTGCACCACTTTCATTAACCATTTTCGTTTGGGTGTTGTTAATGAACTTAATGGACTTGGTTCCGGTTGACGTGTTACCAACAATTGCAGGTCTTGTTGGCCAATATGGTTTTGGCATGGACCCTGCGAAAGTCTACTTTAAGTTTGTACCCACAACTGACCTGAATCTCACATTTGCCTTAGCATTGGGTGTATTCATCCTAATACTTTTCTATTCATTAAAAATGAAGGGTATAGGCGGCTTTACAAAAGAACTGACAATGCAGCCGTTTGGTCATCCGGCATTTATACCGGTTAACTTCATCCTAGAAACAGTCACATTACTTGCTAGACCATTGTCACTTGCACTTCGTTTGTTTGGTAACTTGTATGCGTCAGAGTTGATTTTCATTCTGATCGCTACCATCGGCTACTTCCAGTTACCACTGCACTTTATGTGGGCGGTATTTCATATTCTTGTTCTACCATTGCAGGCCTTTATTTTTATGATGTTAACAATAGTGTATTTGAGCTTAGCAAGCGAAGACCACTAAACGAATATTAGATGTATCACGGAATAACAATTTTACTTTTTTAATTTTAACTTAACTTAAATCGGAGATTTATCATGATCGCAATCGCAGTTGCTCTACTCATCGGAATGGGTGCTCTTGGTACCGCCATAGGCTTCGGTCTTCTAGGTGGAAAGTTCCTAGAGTCTGCTGCTCGTC
>DDLV01000111.1 GCA_002340325.1 Glaciecola sp. UBA2563
TGAGCTTACCCATCCCTTTGAGACTATTACTTGTTAGATATCCAAAAGAGCTCAGTAAAATCATTCAAATCATCCACCGTGCTATTGCGACCGATATTATTCATCGAGCAGGGTACCTGAAGAAGCAGGCTAAGACAGGGACTGTGACTTATATCCAACGATTTGGTAGCGCGTTAAATCTCAACATCCATTTCCATATGTTATTTCTTGAGGGCGTCGTCAAAATAGAGCAAGGCCAGACCAAATTCAAACGTGTAAAAGCCCCTAGCCATAGCGATATGGAGCGGCTAATCAACACTATCAGCCATCGCATCGCACAATATCTAGAAAAAGTAGGGCTGATCCATCGCGACATAGACAACACCTTTCTAAACTTGCCGATTGATGATGAAGACAGTTTGCTGCAACTTCAAGCATCATCGGTCAGCTACCGTATTGCTGTAGGCAAGGATGCTGGTAAAAAAGTATTCAGCCTACAAACATTGCCAGCTAATGATCACGATAACTATGGACAACTAGCAAAGATATCTGGATTTAGCCTACATGCAGGGGTTTTTGCTGATACCCACCAAAAGGATAAACTAGAGCGATTATGTAGGTATATTGCAAGACCAGCGGTGAGTGAAAAACGCTTGAGCTTAACTTCCACAGGCAACGTCAGGTATGAACTTAAGACACCCTATACAGAAAGAACTACACATGTATTTTTTTCACCGATTGATTTCATAAGTAAACTGGCAGCCTTGGTGCCACCGCCTAGACTCAACCTAACTCGATTTTACGGGTTATTCGCCCCCCAATGCCAATGTCCGTGCAGAGGTCACGGCTTCGCGACGCGGTAAGAATAGCCCTCGCTTAGCAGAAAATCTAAAAGACTCTAATAGACCTTATCACGCTAGGAGCATGGCATGGGCGCAAAGGTTAAAACGAGTATTCAATATTGACGTTACCATTTGCGAAGCGTGTGAGAGCAACAATGTCAAGATAATCGCCTGTATAACTGAGCCTGCAATCATCGAGAAGATATTGACGCATCTGGATAAACTCGACTCAGCCATCACTGCAAATACACCTAGAGCACCACCGCTAAATGTATCAACAGAAATTTCCCCAAACAACGACTACGTCATCCAACGGGATTTCGACTTTGGCACCTAAAAACACTACCGGTAAATATTGCTTGAACACTCATGTGTTGAGGCATCACCTTTGACATATCACGCACAAGTTTTCAGTACTAATGGCCAGTTCACAAAGCTATCCTGAGAACTCTGAGCTCTCTCCTAATTACAAAACTTCATTTTGTGGCACACGAAACAAGCCTTAAATTCAGCTGTCACAGAGGGTAGTAAATAGCTTTAATCTTTCTTATACTCTTTCATATTCTAAAAGGCCGATTTTGGGCATCATATATTGGATCTGAATGGAAATCACTCCAATACCAAACAATAAATATGAATAGGGTTGAGGGATAAAAGCGCTAATAAGGAAGACAAGGCCCAACAGAAAAAAGTTTTGGCTGGCCCTAGTTGCTAATCGACTGTCCTCAATGCCCAAATATGCAGTCCGATGATACAAAAATGCTATTATGAAACGATTGACGGCATAGGCACTTGCAAAGTATGGCCATCCATTATTTTCCACGTTAGGTATTGCGGCGGCCATGAACATAACGGTAATGATTTGAGCTGCCATAATTACTCTATGTTTTAGATCCGTACTTACATAGAGAGAATTGAAAACGCTCGAATCTGCCCACGAATACCATATGGCAATAAACAAGCAAACAAATACAGAGAAACCAGAAATTGATAGATGTTCGGATAAATAATTACCAAGCATGAAAATCAAAACGACGTGTATCAAATCGTAAAACAGTTCAATCCAATGAACGCTTTGGTGAGTGCCCTCTTTGTCCATGTGGTGGTGTGGTTTTTGCCAAATTGATTGCTCTTGAGTGGACATAATAGGTCTCAATATTAAATAAAGGTTTGTGCTTTTATAAAAGTAGTGGAACTAGAATAACCAAACATCAAACTGTCTCGAGTAACAAGCAACATCTTCCCTTACGTTAATGCAATTTCAACTTCGCAGATCGTAATCAAGGAATGACCATTTACAACCGAGTTGTACTGCACAAGCAAATTAGATTTTCTAAATGGAGAGCGAAGAACAACTCATAAAAAATTACATTATGAAAATTCTTTCCTGTTGGAAGCCTCACATTTTGGACTCCCTAAACAGTGAATATTAGGCATCAACTATCAGTTTCGCTTATTATCGAGCGTAATGTTGAACTATACGCCATAACACTAATTCAAAGTGTTATGGCGTATAGTTCTTCTGGAATCATGCTATCTACCTATTAATAGAAAGTTGTTGACATAAAGCTCATTTCCGATAATATCTACCTATTAGTAGATATTAAAAGGTTTCTTAATATGAATCAGTCAAATCAAACCGAACTTTCAAATGAAGGCTATAACGCTGATTTTACTCAGCGAGTAGTAATCAGACCACAACACTATAAGTGGGTGCCATCACCAATGCCCGGAGTAGAGCGTATGAAGCTCGATCGCATAGGTGATGAGGTAGCCAGAGCTACTACTATTGTTCGCTATGAGCCTAACAGCGAGTTTTCTTCTCATACTCATTCTGGTGGAGAAGAATTCTTGGTGCTGGAAGGAGTTTTTTCAGATGAACACAAGGATTACCCAAAAGGCACTTATGTTAGGAATCCCATCGGAACCTCTCATCAACCTAAAATTGGTCCACAAGGCGCGATGATATTTGTCAAACTGCAGCAGTTCGCAACCAATGACACTAAACAGTTCAGTCTAGATACCAACAAGGCAGAATGGTATCAGGGCGCTGTGCCCGGTTTGAGCGTTATGCCATTGCATGATCATGAGGGTGAACATGTTGCATTGGTAAAATGGGAACCAAATACTAAATTTACGCCTCATCAGCATTTCGGAGGAGAAGAAATACTGGTTTTAGAAGGTACTTTCTACGATGAGCATGGAGAGTATCCGACTGGCTCGTGGCTGAGAAATCCGCATATGAGTAAACATGCTCCCTACACCAAGGAAGATGGTGCATTAATTTATGTAAAAGTCGGACATTTGTTGAAAGAAGAAGGGATGCAATAAAAATTTATCTATCTATTAGTAGAAATGTGTTGACAATAAAATATATCATTGTATCATCTACCTATTGATAGATAACAAGAGCGGCAAAATGACGAAATACAACGCAACGGCTCAAAAGCTTTTGGACGTCGCAGAGAGAAAAACACAAACGCAAGGGTTTAATGCTTTTAGTTATAAAGACTTGCAAAATGAAGTGGGTGTTAAGACATCGAGCATACATTACTACTTCCCTTCTAAACAGGATTTAGCATTAGCTATGTCTGAGCGCTACATCTCGCGTTTTAATGAGGTGTTAAGCGAAATATCAGCAAGGGAAGAAAATGGCATCAATCGCTTAAGGGAGTTAGGTGACGTATACATAAATGAAGTTCGAAACGGTCGATTTTGCATGTGTGGAATGTTAGCAAGTGATATGCTTTCTCTGCCGGACAGTGTTAACGCGAGTATCTGTGAATTTTTCACATTGTTGGAAAATTGGATAGCCGAGTCGATTGACCTAGGTATAAAACAAGGATTTATCAGTAATTCGACTTCAATAGACGAAAGCGCAAAGCAATATTTATCATCACTAGAGGGCGCTATGCTAATAGCAAGAGCTAGAAATGATGCGGAATATTTAACACTAGTTGTGAATGTTTGCATTCAACAACTAGAAAAGTAAACCCTAGCCAAATTAGTAAACTGTTTGGTTTTTTTTAAAGAATTTATCTATCTACTGATAGATTGTAGGTGCCTTGCGCTTTTTATTTTAACTTCAATATCTACCTACTAATAGGTACTTTTAAACTTAACATATAAGGTGATTATTATGACAACTCCAACTAAACAAACCGCACTCTTCATTGGTGGTTCTAAAGGAATGGCCCTAGCCTCGGCTAAGCTACTGGCAAACAGAGGAATCGACCTGGTGCTTGTAGCAAGAGGCGAGACTGGACTAGCCGAAGCGAAACAAGAAATATTAAAAGAAGCAGAAGTTACTGTTGAAACAGTGACGCTCGATCTGTATGACCGATCCGCGGTAGATGTATTCATTTCAAAGTTAAATAGCGACTCCAGACACTTTAACTATTTAGTTAATGCAGCAGGATACTTCAAACCCACAACATTCTTGGAGCACTCAAGAGACGACTATCATACGCAGCTTGGATTAAACGAATCAGTATTTTTTATCACTCAGGCAGTTGCACAAAATATGAAAGACAACGGTGGTGGGTCGATCGTCAACATTGGTTCAATGTGGGCAAAACAAGCAATTAAAGCGACTCCCTCTTCTGCCTATTCAATGGCAAAAGCAGGCCTGCATTCGCTTACTCAACACCTTGCTATGGAGTTGGCAGACGACAACATACGTGTCAATGCTGTATCACCGGCAGTAGTCCTTACCACAATTTATAAAGCGTTTATCGATGAGAAGGAGATTCCAGAAGCATTAGCAGGATTTGATGGATTTCATCCAATTGGTCGGATTGGCCAGCCACGAGATATCGCAAGCGTGATTGACTTCTTGTTATCTGACGAAGCGGCATGGGTGACAGGTGCTATATGGGATGTGGACGGCGGCGTTATTGCTGGTCGAAATTAATTAATGTGTTGGCGGGCAAACCCCGCCAATCAATTTTTTAGGAGTTATGTAATGAAAATTTTAAATACAATCGTGTTTCTTCTGACTTTCAGTTTTTTTTCAAATGCAAATGCAGCTGCTGAGGCAAGTGAGAATTTTAAACTAAGCAACGTGCGTTATGGCATTGAGCAAGTGAATGGGCTGGATATATTTTATAGAGAAGCAGGTGATCCCACCAAACAGGCGATTGTTCTGCTACATGGTTTTCCATCATCATCACATATGTATCGCGAAGTGTTGTCCAGATTAGGTGAAGACTATTACTTGGTAGCCCCAGACTACCCTGGTTTTGGTGACAGCAGTTTCCCCAGTTCAGACGAACACGACTATACGTTTGATAATTTGGCAAAAACGATAGAGCAATTTCTCATTCAAAAGAATGTTCGCAACTATGCGCTGATGATTCACGATTATGGCGCTCCTGTTGGATTCAGAATTGCAATGAGTCAACCAGAACAGGTCAAGGCATTTATCGTTATGAACGGCAACGCCTATAAGGAAGGCATTAATGAACAAACATGGGCGCCTATCACGACCTACTGGAAAGACAAAGACAACAAGGAACTAGAGCAGACCATAATAGACAACGTGTTTTCTTATGTAGGCCTTCAATGGCAATATCAGCATGGCACACGACAACCAACAACGATCCTGCCTGACAACTGGAATTTAGATTTCATGAAGTTATCAAGGCCAGGTCAATACAGAGTGCAGCTAGATTTGTTTTATGACTACCAAAACAATGTAGCACTGTATCCCGAATGGCAAGCGTACTTGCGCGAAACACAACCACCTATGTTGATTGTGTGGGGCAAAAACGACGCATTCTTTCCAGTGTCGGGCGCAGAAGCGTATAAAAAAGATGTAAAAACCATTGATTTCCATATTTTAGATACGGGGCATTTCCCACTGGAAGAGGATGCAGACGTTATTACTACGAAAATGCGACGTTTTCTTGAAGGATTATAAGAACGACAAATCGGCAATAAGACCTGTAGTTCCAGCGAATGCGCCATGACCTTATTAATTGGAGAAAACAATGAAAGCTGAAAGAAACGTGGAAGTCGCAATCATTGGCGCAGGCAGTGCGGGAATGAGGGCCTATAGAGAAGTATCAAAACAAACTGATTCTGTGGTTTTGATTGAAGGAAGTGATTACGGCACAACATGCGCAAGTGTAGGCTGTATGCCATCTAAACTACTGATTGCTGCAGCTGAGGCTGCGCATTTAGGAGAATACAGTCACGAATTTGGCGTTCACTATGGCGATAAAGCAATAGACGGTAAAGCAGTCATGGCCCGTGTGCGAAATGAGCGAGACCGATTTGTCGGTTTCGTTGTGGACGATATAGAAAATTGGCCCGCAACTCACAAAATAAAGGGCTATGCAAAATTTATAAGCGATCATCGACTACAAATTGACGATGGCACCATTGTTAATGCCGATAGAATTATAATTGCCACGGGCTCGCGTCCCAATATTTCATCGACTTTCGAGGCACTTGGTGACCGATTGATCGTTAATGATGATGTATTTTCATGGCAAGATTTACCAAAATCTGTCGCGGTATTTGGTGCAGGCGTGATAGGGTTGGAGTTAGGTCAAGCATTGAGCCGTCTGGGTGTAAAGGTTACGCTTTTCGGTCGAAACAATGATGTAGGACCTCTTACCGATGTAAGTGTTATCTCTAAAGCCACCGAGATTTTCACTAAAGAATTCAACTTTATCCCACATGCAGACAGTGTTGGCTTTGCATTGCATGAAGATGGCGTGATTATTGATTATGTAGTGTCCTATGAAAAACACAAAGACACATTTGAATTTGTATTAGCAGCAACTGGTAGAACACCCAACTTGGATAAGTTGAGTCTCGACAACACAAGTATTGATATAGATTGTCACGGTATACCTGAATTTGACATGCATACTGGACGAGTGGGTAGTAGCCATATTTTTATTGCTGGTGATGTCAATAATGTCCTGCCATTGCTTCACGAAGCGTCAGATGAGGGACAAATTGCTGGGTATAACGCGGCGCATTACCCACAAATACGGCGCTTCAAAAAAAGCACACCAATCAGCGTGGTGTTTTCTGATCCTCAAATCATGATGGTTGGAAAGTCGTTTGCTGAGCTACAGCAATCCAATGTTGATTTCGAAGCGGCTGAGTTAGATTGGAAAGGCCAAGGACGTTCTCGAGTAATGCTGTTAAATCAAGGTTTACTGCGAGTCTATGGCGAGAAAAATACTGGCCGCTTTTTAGGTGCCGAAATGATTGGTCCAAGAGCAGAGCATCTGGCACATCTTTTGGCCTGGTCAGTCCAATCTAACTTAACGGTAACAGAGATGTTAGAACGTCCGTTTTATCACCCGGTATTTGAAGAGGGACTTCGCACGGCATTACGTTTGCTTAACCATAAGCTAGAGATGGGTGAATTACCGCCAGCGAGATGCATCGACTGTGGTCCCGGTGCGTAGGTTAAAAACCAAAAGGAGAATATGTGATGAAAACTAAATACAATTCGGTTCAAAATTCAACGTATCGTCTGGAATGCAATTATGACAACGATTATTACGGTGACCAAAAGTGTATTTGCACCAAAATAACGAATAAGCAATCCGCGCCACCTGTTGATACCAAATATCAGCTATTTGATACATTGTGGGGTTAAATAAAAACCGTTAAGTGAGCCTTCAAATAATGAAGGCTTTAATTTTTAGTTATAACCAACGTAACAGAAAGGCTTTATAGTTCGCTAAAAGAGATTCATTTAAACACGACGCCAAATTTCATCTAAACAGTCTTCTTTCGATTTGGCAGCGACTGTCGCTGCCCAAAGCCGAATTACAATTTTCAAAACGTCTACTGCACCGACAAACCGGTCGTTGAATATCAAAAAATGATATTCTGAAAAAGACAAAGAACGGACATTCGGATACTTCGGATTGAGAGATTTTGTCTGACCCGCTTGTACCAATAGAAAATAGTCTATTGCAGGCTACCTGAGTTTATTTAATCTCTGAACACACTTTTCTCGAACAATTTTCGTAAACTTTTCGGAATCAGTCAAAGTTCTAAACAGTTCGCCGATATCATCAGCTGTGAAATCATTCTTTTTGTTTTTAATGTGATCGAAGTGATCTAAAAAATATCCAATTCTCAATTGTGTCGGTCCCTCTGTTGGGTATGTCTCAACAATAATATCTGGAACTAATTCCTTGAAATACAAACGACATAGCATTTCAGCTGTAGGAAGGATTTTCCTCAATTCATCAATATCAGACTGACACTCGACCAAAAGCTTGGAGTTTTTAGAAACAGGTAATCCTCCCAAATACTGGACAGCTTTGCGTAGCTTGCTAAGAACTTGGTCAATCTGAATGATAATAGTATACAGTTCTTCGACCTTTGATATATCAAAAGTCTTTTTTTCTCTTAACTTTGCTAAATAATGATTGGTGTAAACGATTGTCAAAGCCACAAGAGCTGAAATTATCACAGTCACTAATCTTGCTTGGTCTGTTCGTTCTGAAAAAACATTCATTAACCAAGTAATCATGCTTATAAACCTTTGCTATTTGATTTCATTTTTGACTAGTGAGGTCAGTACATAATTTTTTTGACTGAAAATCCAGTGTTTTGCGTCTCGATCAAACTTTATATCCACGCTCTGGAGTAAAAGGTGGTTATTCGCAAACTCTTGCACTTGAATATTGATCTAACCGACGGTCAGTTGTACGTACACTTGAGACTATCAGCTTTGATTCGGCCATATCACTTACATTTTCTCTAATGTCTCAATGCCCAGCAATTTGTGCGAAAGCACTAGTCGCGTGCTTTACTCAGAGTTTAATTACATTAGGTCGACTAGACGGTTCATTCTAAATTAGGGCATGTTTTCTCAAAAGCCTGTGCCAGCACATTTTCTCGCCACTCTAGTTTGGTGAGGTTTCTTATAGAGCGAGTGCAAATCATCGAAATCAAATCCTCTTTTCTAAGGTAAGTGATCTTTATCGAACTTGATCTTAAATAGTCGCTGCTTAACAGCCTAGCTGAAGAGGAGTCGAATGCCAAAAAACTAACTGGGCCGCTATGTGAGATTTCTACAACTTTCTTCGTATTAACCATATCCCATACAGTGACAATACCATCACTACTTCCAACGCCAAAATACTGTTCATCATCACTAAAGCTACTAACTTCAATATTTGCATTGATGTGAAATGACACTAATTTTTCTCCGGTTAGCGCGCTCCATATTGCAACTTCATGAATGCCCAAGTTTGTCCCTCCAATATGGTGGACTTTGCTAAGGCCTCCTTTGTCTGTTGAAGTAACAACTAGTTTGCCGCTGTCGCTAATACCGTGGATGTCTGAACTTGGAAGGATACTTAGTAAATCACAGGACTTCGAATATACTTTTGTTTCTCCAGCGTTTCGGTCTTTTTGCAAACGGATACCGGATTCAGATGGCTTGATATTTAAGCAAATGTCATGCTCTGAGCTAACGTCCGTTTCTCCCGTCTTCCAATCCCACTTGTAAATCACATCTCGCTCGCTCTTAACAAACAAAGACTGCTCGTAAAACCAGAGTTTCTCTATCTCAACCAAGCCTGTGTTAATGAAATTTTTGTCGTAAAAATGCCCTGATTCTTCGAAAGTTTCTACGCCTAAAGCGGTCTTCGCTAGCACTTTTCCAGAGTCCACATCAAAAACCCAGACGTAATCAAACGCAGTTAAAGCAACCAGATTTGCATTCTCATTCAGTGTAAAAGGGCCTGCATGAAATGATGTCCATCTATTAGTGTATTTTCTAGTGTCTAAATTATTAGTGTGTAGCTCTACATGTCGTTGATCAAAAGTGGAGTTAGAGGTGGCCGTTAGATCAAAGGTCCTAAATGTTTCAACATATCTGCTAGCAGTACCGAATAGGCGTGAACGTTCATTGTCATTGGCGCTCAACACTGCCCTTACTGTTTGCCCATCTTCATTGACTCTTTCGGATAGAGATGAAGGCAGAGAGACTTTAAATAGTACCTCTCTATTTTCTATAGATACGATGTAAAAGGTGTTTCTTCCGGTGAAATAAACTTTCTGTCTATCGCTACTAAACCCAATATTAGAAGGTTGACCTTTCAGGTCCCAGATATCCTTATTTTGTTTTAAGTCCCATATTCTGAAATCTTTATTGGTCTGAACTGCTAGCATAGAGCCATCTTTTGTAGAAACCGCATTTTTCAAGGAATCAGGAAAAAAACGCTCTTGAGCACTAAATTCCGATGGCAAATTCCAGGAACGTACAGAGCCGTCACGCTCAGCCGCTAGAATAACATTGTCGCCTAATACGAAATGCTCCGAAGGAGCTGCTGACAATGTACGGGCGATAATAGAGTCTCTTTTCCAATCCCAGACCGTTATTGTATCACCTCTGGTAAGGCTAACTACAAATCTCCCTGTTTGATCTAGCTCTATGTTTTCAATAAAACCAGGCGTCGTTCTCCGCGCGAGTTGACGTCCTGATTTAGTTTCGCGCACATTGATAATACCTTCGGAATTTGACGTTGTGAAAATGTCACCTGTATCGCTAAAATCAATCTCTATGAAGGAACCTCCAATATATTCGAATCTCTTTGCAGGAGTACTCGTAATATCCCAACCATGGATATATCCATCTTCATCACTCACTATTGCAAATGCATCATCGTTTGAAATCTTAATTTTCTCAATATTGGCTTTTTTTGTAATAAATTTTACGTCTGTTGAGCCAAGCTTCGTGATAGGCGTGTTTGGATCAATATCACTAGTATTTCTAGTAGCATCAATTTCGAATAATACTTCACCAGTTGACACATCATAACTCACAAAATTTCCACCTTTTGTCCCTACATACAAAACATCATTTTGGGTTCCGCTAAATTGTAATTTCGTAGATGTTCGCCATTGATCTCTAATGGGAATAGTTCTTATGATCTTATTTTCATCGGTGTCATATATCACGACCCCTTCATTGACAGAGCCCGCGAGCCAACGGTCATTTTTGCTGAAAGATACATTTTCATCCCATAGCTGACTCAGTTTCTCGACGTGGATTATTTGCTTTTCTGCCCATTGCCATAGATGTAGTGCTTCTTGTCCTGATATTGCAACAAACTTATCTGTATTACTAAATCGTAAAGCATGATTGCTGAATGAACGAGCAACCTCAACACTATCAACTTCTTCACCTGAATTTGCATTATGGATAACTATTGTACTAGTGCTATCGATACTACTAATTGATGTGACGAATTTGCCATCTGAACTAAGGTCGACAGAACCTACGTCTGAATCGTGATAATATGCAGATCGATGGTCAAGCATCTTTGATAGCGCTATATTGGCAATTGCAACAGATTTCGGATTCTCTTGTATTTTGAGTGATTGGGCTGCGAGCAGGGCACCAGTCTGGAGCCGTATTCCTGTTTGATCTAATTCGATTCTTGATTGTGCCGCAAGACTGGCGGCAAGTGCTGTGATTCGTTGTGATTCCGCAGTGATGTACAGAGAGTAAACATACGCAGTAGGCATGAAGAAAAGAGTTCCATAAAGAATCACTTTTGTTGGTTCAGCAAATTTCGTCAATGTAGCCAATATACCGGGAATAACACCAGTGGGCCGAGGGTCTATCCAAGTTTCGATTGGTTGATCAGATAGTAATAGTGGTACCCAGTGTCTTCGCATAAAGCCGTCAACATCTTGGTCGCTTTTTTTATTTCCAAAAAAGCCACTATGTCCGAACATTGAAAAACGGTTGCGAAAGAAGTCGTTGTCAGATCCCTTGAATCCAGTCCTTCCTGCCATACCTGTTCCCCAAACTAGCCATTTGCTAAGAAGCAGTACAGCATCCCTAGCACCACACTCATTAACAACTCGCCTGACACTTTTGTGAATTAATTGGTGCCAAGGAAAGTTTTCTTTCAAGACACTTCCAGCAAGAATAATCGTGTTAATTTTAGGCCTACTGTTTTCAGAAATACTTAACAATGCCTTTGCTAGGACATGGGTACCAAAACTATGCCCAACAAGGTCAATTCGGTGCCAATTTGACTCAGCTGCAACACGTAAAAGCATCTTTTTATATTGTCGAACGACTAGCCAACGAAAGAATGGAATGACAAAAAGAACAACACTAAAATAGCCAAACCGATAGCTATCCACCTCAATTAATTCTGGGTTCTGAGAATACTGATTTGCCTCCTTTTTGAGTAACTTTTCTAGTCGATCTTGCCAATGACCAAAATCTCGAATCCCATGTACGCTTATCACCAACTGACGTTTATCATTCCTTTCCATACTAACTCCCTCTAGCTTGTTCTATTTCAATCACTAAAATGCTCAACGTTAATCCAAGATGGCTACTTGGTAAATACGTATCTTAGAAGTGTAGTCCCCCCATTTTAAACAGCAGTTATTCGTAGAAATTCGTTAAGCTGCTTTCAATAGTTGTTTGGGTGTAACACCACCGATTGCCATATTAGGTCGTTCGTTGTTGTATTTCCATAGCCAGTCTGTGGCTACCATCTGTGCCTGTTCAACACTGTCAAAGACATGCATGTTTAGCCATTCATGCCTGACTGTCCGATTGAACCGTTCAACATAGGCATTTTGAGTTGGCTTGCCAGGCTGAATGTAAATTATTGTGATCTTGTGCTTATTTGCCCACGTGACCAATTCACCTGACAGATATTCTGGGCCATGATACCTATTGAATAAACATCAATAATGATGTCTTTTGTAAAAGATGTCGGCCATTAACAATACTTAAAGTGACCAAACAATAAGTGGAGTTGAAGCAATGACCGACAACATTAATGATAGTAAAAGCTTAACGTTAGTGGCTATTGATATAGCAAAGAAAAGCCATGATGCCTGCATCCAGTTTACAGACGGTATGTCGATGCAATTAAAAATTGAAAACTCGATACAGGGTTATCAGCGCTTGTGGTTCCAAGGGAGCCCTTTCACATTGCGCAAATACAGGAAGCAGAGCCCAAATCCCCACTGCTTGTTGGCGTAGGTCAATCGCAATAACCAATCCGCTACCAGCGCGTTCTCACCGCTCAATTTGGCGCTATAGTGATAACAGCTTTCGCTGATACCCAGACTGCGGCAAGCCAAACGAATGCTTACACTGTGTTGAACCACAGCGTTAACGGCCATCTCTTTACGCTGAGATGGCTTTACAACTTTCCCTCAAGGGCTTCCTTGCGGATCTCAGCGACCAATCGCTCTTCCGCATACATCTTTTTGAGACGCTTGTTCTCTTCTTCAAGCTCCTTTAACCGCTTCATCAGTGAGGCATCCATACCGCCAAACTTAGCTCGCCATTTGTAAAACTGGGCTGAACTCATGCCATGCTCTCGACATAAATCGGGCACGCTGACACCGTTCTCGTTTTGTTTCAGGATCGCCAAGATCTGACTGTCGCTGTATCGTGATTTTCGCATGTGAAAACTCCTTTGGTTTAGTGTAATGGAATTTTCTACTTATAACTGCTTTGGTTTTTCGGGGGGATTACAGACTTCCCCCAGTCCGGTAGACAATTTCGGTCTATTCTTTGGAGTGGAACTGAAACCAGTGCCTGGATGTCCGCTTCACGTACACAGCCGACTATCGCATGAGAAATCTCAATGACTCCTTTCAGCCCTTAGCTCTCATTCAAAGCGAGCACAATGACGATCCGGCTATGGCAAGTATCGGAATTAAAACATTGAGAATCCTTAAGGTCCGTTGTTTGTCTTTAACAGCAGTTGGAGAGCTGCATGTATTTTACAAATTGCAAGTATAGCTGGGTCGATAGTTGGCCTTTGCAAGACTAGATATCTGAGCAGGGAAACATTTACGAAAGGTTCTTAGGGGAGTTGTCGCTGATGACAATCGGAATCTCTTTTGAAATATCACTAAGTCAAAATAAAACATTACGATGCGCCATGAAGATAGTGATTTTCATCACCATGACGACTCGTTACAAGTGGTTAATTTGCCTACTCTTTAGCAGTTTTTACCAGCAACAAATTGCACACACTATATAAATTGCCTATATTTCAAAGATATACGTTTGAGGTATGGCATTTGCTGTGTTTTTATCTAAAGCACCTAATACTTAACGCATATCTCAAATTTGGAGGAATTATTGAAATCGAGTGGCAATCGAACCGCAACAGAATCTAATGTATGCAAAAGTAGCTACAAGCATGATACTGCTTTTGAGTACGCGCAAGCCGAGAAGAAGGCAACGTGGTATCTCGGGCGTATAAAAGCATTAGCGCAAGAACCTAATACACTAAAAAGACTGCACGTAGATTTTAACGATTTTTGGAAAGAGCAAAGTAAAGGCGCATTTATCTCTAATCAACGCCGTCGTAAATTGATGCAAAGTGTTGAAGGCGGTGAAATAGGGACTTGGAATTTTCTGCAAAAGTTAAATGCTCGCAAAGAGCTTGATAGTTATCTAACAAAGACCATTTCATATTTGTATTTGCGCGATTTAGGTATGGATTTAAGCCAATCTGCTGCGCGGCAAAAAGTCGAAAGCACAGTCTCCTCAATAATCAAGAAGGTTGAAAAAAGTCAAAGTGCCAACACCTCTTCTGACGAAAAAGACGAAATTTTTTTGCAACCATGGATTGCAAAAAAACAATATCAACCGGCCTATTATTGGCTAATGCTGAGACTTTCTGCATTAAAACATCAGCTCGATGATCAACTTGAAAACCAAGATGGATTGAGAAAGCTCGTAAAGGTTGTTGCCGGCATTATGATGCATCACTTTGTCGTTCGCCCGACATCGCAGTCCACCAAACAAGCAAAGCAAGAAAGCCCTGAAGATATCATGACAATCGTTCAACTGGGCTATGCCTATGGGCTTACGTATCCTTTTGTTGATGATTTGCTTGATGCTGATTCATTTCTATCCGATGCGGACAAAACCGTTTTTACAGAGTGTCTAAGACAAACGCTTAGCACTGGAAAAGTCGCTGACTATCCGCACTTTGAAAACGATTCGAAACACTTATCATTTGTTTACGAAGAACTAAAGTGGGCATTTGAGTTTATCCAAGAGACACTGCCTGAAAAACAAAAGCGCGCTTTCTTTTTGCGAGCAAGCGTCTTCTTTGAATCGCAGTCGATCGATCGAGAAAGGGCGTTAGATAAAGCAAACGATTACTCGCTTAATGATTTATTAATCTCCGTTATTTTAAAATCATCATCATCTCGATTAATCAGCCGTGACCTTGTTACCGACGTAAAAGACCATAATTTTGATTACCGCACGTTTTGTTTCGGTATCTACAATCAATTTAACGATGATATCAAAGACATCGATGAAGATATCGCCGCTAACAATGTAACGCCTT
The DNA here is from genome assembly GCA_002340325.1 of Glaciecola sp. UBA2563. GTDB lineage: Bacteria > Pseudomonadota > Gammaproteobacteria > Enterobacterales > Alteromonadaceae > Glaciecola. The sequence continues at coordinate 15,173 of DDLV01000111.1, forward strand.
ACACGTGGTTTTTGACGGTAAGGAAGTCAAATCAAAATGTTGAAAATCCATATTCATACTATTGGGCCGTTTTGTATTTCCTTGTTTATGAAGTGTATAAAGACAATACGTACATAAAGTATCTGTTTTTTGAAAGAACAGTAAACGCCCATAAGTCGGTACTGCAAAGCCGCGGTCTTAATGGCTACAAGAGATTGCGTGTAGATTTACTACATACAACAAACAAGGCATTTGACGAAGCATTCACTCAGCATGTTATTGAAGATAAGCAAGACGTTTGGTTTGATAAGCTTGTGAGTAAGGAAGTGTCTCATTGGATGCAGACAAGGCGAGAGCAATCTGCATCCTTTAAGTCTGCATATTCTGCTATTAAAGATGAAATAAACACGCAATTACATATCAATCCTCAAAGCCGTTTTCATCATGGTAAGCTGCATGAGGTCGCCAACTATGCCGTTGGGGCAGGTGGGAAGCGTATACGGGGTGTAATTGCAACGACGCTAGGACGAGATCTCTATGGATTTGATAAACCGCAGCGCGAAGCGGTGAATCAACTTTTAGAATATATGCATTCTGCCTCTCTCATTTTCGACGATTTACCCTCGCAAGACAATGCATCAATGAGACGAGGCGTGCCGTCAACTCACACGCAATTCAAAAGTGTTGCTAAAGCCGAACTCGGCGCTGTATTTTTGATGATGAAGGCGATTGAAGTGCAGTCGAGCATTGATTGTCACCCGCCAAAAGCGGTATTGGCGAGTATTA